>JANXSH010001390.1 GCA_025356615.1 Planctomycetia bacterium
TTGGCGTTTTTTGGTCTAGACAACGGGGTCCACTATAGGGTCCACCCTCGGCCCGAAGCACCGAACGATTTACCAGCTATTCGCCCACATTCACAACGTTCGGCTCATGTGGTTGAAATCCGCCGCGCCGGAATTGCTGACCGGGCTGGCCAAACTCGAAGGGGAGACTGGGGACCGAGAGAACCTTGCCGCGGCGCTGGATGCATCAGGCCAGGCAATCGCGGCTCTACTTCGGAAGAGCATGGCCGCTGGCGGCAAGGTGAAGGGATTCAAGCCACATGTCGTAGCCTTCCTCGGCTACTTGATCTCCCATGAATCGCATCATCGGGGCCATATCGGCTGGACTCTGAAGAACACCGGGCATCCGCTCGACCAGAAGACTTCGTATGGTTTGTGGGAGTGGGGAGTGAGATAGGCCGAACGAACCAGCCGCTAACGGGAATCGCGGCGGCAGAGAGCGATTTCAGCAGTACGCCTACCTCGACATGCCACATGAGCGGGGCCACCTTGCCGATCCCCCCTCATCCTCGGTGAAAATCAGGTCGTACCCCTCCCGGCTCGAGCGGGCTTCTCCGCTAATCGTGTCCGCCATGCCGGAGCCGGGGTCGCTCGCCTGGGCGAATCAGCCGGGCTGGCAATGGGTGTCGGGAGTAATCGGAATCGGCCCGCCTACCGCGTCAGCCACACGAAGCTCTTTCCCAGCCTGCCACCGTAGTTGCCCGCGCTGATCCGCCGCAGCCCCGGCGTCTCGACGCTGGCGGCGATGGCGGCTTTCGTCGCCGTGGAAATCGTCTCCAGGCACTTGCCGTTGATGATGATCTCCATGACCGAGGCCACGCCTCCGGGCAATCGCGACTTCTCGCCGAGTCGGTCGCGGAGCGTAGGGCAGTACGCCTCGTAGGTGCTGGCGATGCTGAACGTGTACCGGCTGCCCGCCTTCGAGCCGCTCGCGGCGAGGCCGCCGGGGAACGGCAGGATCACGCCGGGAGTCGTTGCGGCGGCCTCGGCGGCGCGCTCGGCGGCGAGGATCGCGGCATCGATCGTGCTCCCGAAGAACCACAGGTTGCCGCCCATCAGCCCCTCGTGCCAGCCGAATCGGCGGTCGATGACGAACTCGCCGCCGAGTGTCGGGACGACCCAGACGCGCCTGCCGTGGCGCACGGCCCGTCTCTGGTAGCCGTCGCCGAAGAAGGCGATCTTGCGGCCCAGCTTATAGCGATTCTCCCCCGGATCGGGGCAGAAGCACGAGGCCGTCGCGCAGGTCAAGACGTTCTGACTGAGCCGCACGAGGAGCGATCGCTCGAGCGACTCGACGCGGTCCTTGCGGAAGCGCGGGACGTGGAACTGCACGACCGCGCCGGGCCGGCCGTCGGGCGTCTCGGCGGCATCGAGGTAGCGATCGAGGCCCGCCTCACAGTCACACAGGATGGTACTCGAGGCGTTCCCCGTCGCGCTGCTTACCGCGTGGTCGAGCCAGCGCCGGTCGCGCGCGGTGATGAGAACCTCGGCGTAGATGCTGCGAAACGCCTCGGCGTAGGTGTCTTCGATTTCGGCGCGTGCGGTCATCCCGCTTTCCCTTCCCGACCCCGGCCGGGGTAGATTGCCTTCTCCGTGACGATTTCGTCCATGAAGATGTCGTGCGACTCCGTCGGCAGGTCCGCGAAGAGCTGGCACTCGAAGGCCAGGGCGACGAGCGGCGTTTCGGCGCGGGCGTGGCCGAGGAGCTTGTCGTAGTAGCCGAAGCCGTGGCCCATGCGCGCCCCGTCGCGGGTGAACGCGACGCCCGGTACGAGGATGAAGTCGAGTTCGCGGACATCGACCTTCTTCGCGGGCAGCGAGCGTAGTTCGGCCCTCGGCACGAGGATGCGGTACATGCCCAGGGCTAGTTCGTCCATGCTCTCGAGGTGGAACAACTCGAGTTCGCCGTCCACGCAGTAGGGGACGACGATCTTCTTGTGATGGCCGAGTGCGACGGGAAGAGAGTGCCGGGTCCGAACCTCGCTGCGGACATCGACGTAATACATCACCGCGCGGGAGGCGCGATATGCGGAGGAATCGACGACCTTCTGGCAGATCAGGCGGCTGAGTTCGTCCTTGTCGGGCTGGGCGTTGCGATCCGCGTGCGCCTTCTCGCGGATGGCCTTCTTGCGGGCCGGCAGGTCGGTCGTCGGGTCAGCGTTCATGGAATTCTCGTCAGGTTGCCAGGGAGTCCGAAAAGGTGCTAACCACGTTGGTGACGAGGTGACATGGGATACGAACATCCATCTCGATCACTTTGTCACCTCGTCACCAACGTGGTAAGCACCTTTTCCTATTTCTGTTATAGGCGTCGTCACCCGAGTTCGCCCACTTCAGGCGAATTCCCCCTCTTCCCAGGAGGAGGCGGAACACTCCTGGCGCATCCTCTCCAATCGGCAACGCTCGCCCCGCCGTCGCTCGGAATCGCGATTCTTTTGGAATCGCGCTCTGGGGAACTCCCTTGGGCTTCGCATACAATCGAGGCACGGAATTCGAGCAAGAGGGAGGCCCGATCATGTCTCGGCGAATGTTGTTGTTTGCTCTACTGACCACAGCCGGTCTGTCAGGGTGCAATTCGTGTCAGAAGGCCGGTTACACCGCGCAAAAACCGCCTTGCGCGTCTTGTGGTCCGCCAGGGACGACGGCGCGACTCGCGCCGATGCCACTGCCGCCCCGGCCACCAAGGGTCGTCGAAGGGGCCGAGCCCTCGACGTTCGTCCCCGCGACGCCCGCAGAGGAGACGATCCCTCCACCACCGGGGAAAGAAGAGCCACCCGCCGTCCCGCAGGAGACACCCCCTTCGGTGCAGCTCGGCACCCCCATCCCTCGGCGGACCGAGTCGGCCCGTTTGCCGACCGATGCGTCGAAAGACCCTCCCGTGTCGGTGCCCAAGGCACCGGATGTCAACGAAGAGCGCGAAACGCCCCCGCCGATCGATGTGCCCGGTTACGTCCTCGCCCGGCCCAACGTCGGGACCGGCCTCAAGCCCTTCCCCGATGGCATCTCGTGGCTGCGCGATCAGGGATACAAGACCATCCTGCACCTGCGCACTCCCGGCGAGGACAACGCGGCCGCCCGCCGTCAGTTCGAGAAGAAGGGGCTGAAGTACCTCAGCATCGAGGTGTCTCCCGCCACGTTGACCAAGGCCGTCTACGAGCAGTTCGTCCGCGATGTGATCGCGACCGGGAACCATCCCCTCTACGTCTACGACCAGAACGGCGCGATGGTCAGCTCCCTGTGGTATCTCTACTTCCGCGTGAAGATGGATCTCGAAGACGATAAGGCGCTCGCCGAGGTCAAGCGAATCGGCCTGAAGAATGACGACGACGACGATCACAAAAAAGCCTGGCTCGCCGCACAAACGCTGTTGGGCACGTTGAAGCCGTGAGAAGAGTGAGGATGTGACCTCGGCGACGGGCTCACATCCTCATTCAAGCTCTCTGCCATTTGTGCTGATTCAGGAAGAAGATTTCCCTCGAAGCCTCGAAGACGCAAATGAAGACGAGAAGAACTCATTTCTTCTCTTCTTTGCGTCTTCGTGGCTTCGAGGGAGGTCTTCTTCTTCCCACGTCTAGAGCATCAGCATGATTGGCGGAGAACCCTCATTCATCATCGATCAACGGAACGCCAAGATCGGCTCCAGCGGGCCGCAGTGTCACTCGCCGGGACACCCTCGTTCGTAGTGACGGCCTCGAGCTTTACGCGCGACACCGCGAAGCCGGCCCGGCGGATCACGCTGGCGAGGTCGGCGACTTCGCAGATCACCTCACTGAGCTTGCCGCGATGATACGATGAGGTCATCGGCTGCGACAGCGTCGCGCCCCGCAGCAACTCGATCCAGATGCACTTCACGCCCAGCGCTGTGCAGGTTTCGCGGAACCGCTCGAGTTCGATACCGGCGGTGATGGTGACATGGGCCTCGAACGTGCCATGCCCCGGCGTGTGGCCTAGCTCGTCGAGCATCTGTTGTTCCGGCAAGCGCTGAGCAGTCATCGGGCACCTCTCGTCTGGTGGGCCAATCCGACCATCGTATCGCGAACGGGACTCGTCCGCGAGTCGGGTAGCCTTTACCTGCGATGCGTCAGGCTCGGGTTGTACGTCTGGCCGATCTCGCTACACTATCTAGATCCTACATCCGTCTTCCACGGATGGAAATCACCGACCCATCGCCCGCACTCTTGATAAGAGGTGATTGCATGAACAGCCCCTTGCTGGTCGAGTTCTTCAAGGTTCTACCGAACGATGCCCTCAAGGGCGGCCTCGACTGGCCGACGAGCCAGTTCATTCGGGAGAATGTGCCCCAAGGTGCGGAGACTCGAACGACAGGCAAGGCGCGCCGACGTGCCGCAATCCACATCTTCTGCAAGAATGTTCGTCAGCGCTACACCGAAGGAACCCTTCTTCGGGTGCTGCACATCGGCAACGCCACGATGCGCCGGGCCGCGATCTTCGCCCTCGGCATGCTCGGATCCCCGGCGGTCAACGCCTACCTCGCGGACCGCCTCCACGACGAGGACGACGAGGCCGCCCGGCTCGCGTCCGAGGCCATGTGGGCGTTGTGGTTCCGCGGCGAGAACTCCGCCCACAGCGACGAACTGTATCGAATCCTCCGCCTCCACGACTCCAAGCAAGCCATCGCGGCTCTCGACGACCTCGTGCGACGGGCCACCACCTTCGCCGAGGCGTTCAATCAGCGGGCGATCCTCCACTTCCAACTCGGGCAGCTCGCGCACTCGGCCCGCGACTGCACGACGACCCTGAAGCTCAACCCCCACCACTTCGGTGCCCAGGCGGGCCTCGGGCAGTGTCTCCTCCGCCTCCGCCGCCCGCGCGCCGCGCTGCGGGCGTTCCTCCTCGCGCTGCGGATGAACCCTCATCTCGACGGCATCTCCGGCACGGTCAAGGCGCTCGAGATCGCGCTCGAGGACGAGACGCGCTGAGGCGGTATCATCTCCCCACGATCGTCTCGACGACCTCGAATGGCTGGGCATCGTCTATCCGGCACGCGCTGCCAGATGGACCAGGTCTCGAAGAGGGGGTGCAATGCTTAGCCTTGGCGCTCGGCATCGGAGGTAGTGAAGCATGTCATCAGTCTACCTCGAGACATCCGTCATTGGGTACTCGGCGTCTCGTCCAGGCTCCGATATCGTCTTCGCCTCGAATCGGCTCTTGACCTTGCGATGGTGGGATGACCATCGAGAGCGGTTCGATTTGTTCGTATCCGAGGCCGTCGTTGACGAATGCTCGGCTGGAGATCCGGTCGCGGCCAGCGAACGACTGGTGTTTCTCGACGAAATCCCCGTTCTTGCCATCAATTCTGATACGCAGATATTGGCTCAGGATCTATTGCGACGAGTCGGGTTGCCGCCAAAAGCTGCCATTGACGCGATCCACATTGCTATCGCCGCCCAAAACAAAATGGACTATTAGCTTACTTGGAACTGCAAGCATATCGCCAATCCGTCGTTTCGCCGTAAGATAGAGGGAGTACCCGAGGACAGCGGATTGCTGTCTCCCGTTATTTGCACGCCTCAGAGGCTGTGAATAATTAGTCATTTGTACACTGTAGCCCGTCAAAAATGGGTCGAAATTTAATGACTTACGTCGAATTCTGAACCTGTTTACTGTACAAACATCTAATAATTCACAGCCTCTCAGGAGCTTATCAATGTTTGACGATCCAATCGTTGCCGAAATCAGGAGATTTCGAGAGGAGTACGCGGCGTCCTTTGGATACGATCTGGGTAGAATCGTATCCGATCTACAGTCGCGTCAGGGCAATGATGGTCGGCGAATCGTCGATCGCACTTCACGGAAGATGACCGAACAAGGCGATGCTTCCAAGCCGCCGGTCACGCAGGTTTTGGATGGAACGTCAGCTTCGGCGGCGGGGTGATCGCTTGCGTTCAACGGTATTGCCCCTGCCCCTCTCCCCCGAGTCAACGGGAGACCGATGCAGGTGACGAGCCGACCATGGTCCGCTGCGCCCGGGCGGGGTATAGTAGCGCCTCTGACATCACGACGACTTCGGTAGGGGCCAAAACCGGCCACGTCGGAACGCAGAACGGGATGGCATCGTGCAAATCAACATCTACCAGACTCTGGGAGCCATTCCCCAACTCGTCCACGGCCCGGTCGAATTCAGCGGGCCGATCGAACTGGGGAGACAGAACAACCCATCCGAAGCCCTGTATCAATTCCACCCGCCCAGCAAGCCGGGTATGCCCCCACGTCTGGTCATCGCCGAAGAGACGGTGATCACCTTGGGCCGACGCCATGTGTTCCTCGAGCCGTCGGCGGACGGTACGATTCGGATCACGGATAACAGCACCGCGTCCGACGTTTGGATCGCTGACCGGAAACTGGCCAAGTCCAAGCCTCATAGTTACCCGCTGCCTGCGGAAGGACTCACGGCGGATCTCGGTCGCGCGCGGCTGATCAAGATCATCCCTTCCTCGACTGCCGGCGCGGGTACGTTGGAGTCGATGAAGTATCGATCGATTGCGCCCGGCCAAGGCAAAAACGAGGACGAGGCGAAGTTCGTTTCCCCCTCCGAATCGGCGGCGCGGTTGCTGCGGCTCAAGGTGGTGCTGGACGCGCTTCAGAACACGCTCGTTTCGTCGGATTTCCACGTTCGGACGGCTCGGGCCATGACGACAGTCGCGCAGATGGACACGGGGCACGTCCTGTTGCGCAGCGACGACAAGTGGGTTGTGGAAACCAGCGTCGAGAGTGGTTCCCCGATGGGCTTGGCGGGAAAATATTCCCTCGATCGATTCAGCACCCGCGTGCTCTCGAATGTCTGGTCGAGCAGAATGACCTTTTATCAGCACCCCTCCTCTGCGGAACAAGGCACGCTCGAAGGAGTAACAGCCGTGGTCGCCTCGCCGATCCTCGACCCGGAGAGCCGAGTGATCGGGCTCCTCTACGGGGATCGGCGACGTGACGGCCGTCCCATTACGCCCGAAGATGCCGTACTGGTGGAACTGCTCGCGGGAGTCCTGGCCAACGGATTGGCGAGGTTGAAGACGAATCAGACGCTCGACTTCTACAAGCAATTCTTCCCGCCCAAACTGGCCGAATACCTGGTGAAGAGTCCGAAATGGCTCGACGCCCGACCGGAGCAAGTCACGATTCTGTTCTGCGATATCCGCAAGTTCAGCTATTACAGCGTCAAACTCGGGGCGAAACGAACCATGGCCTGGATCAACGAGGTGCTGGAAGCATTGACCAAGTGCGTGGTGGACACCGGTGGAGTGGTCGTGGACTACGTCGGCGACGAGTTGATGGCCATGTGGGGCGCGCCGGAATCCCAACAGGATCACGCCTCGCGCGGCTACCGAGCGGCTTTGGCGATGATGACGCAGCGCGATGTCCTCAACGCGCACTGGCAACACGTCCTCGGAGCGGAGATGGACTTCGGCATCGGCATCAACACGGGGGAGGCGTTCGTCGGCAACACGGGATCGACGAGCAAGTTCAAGTATGGCCCACAGGGGCACACCGTCAACCTCGCCAGCCGAGTCCAGGGAGCGACCAAGTACCTGCGCGCTCGGCTGTTGATTACCGAGGCCACCTGGGAGGGACTCGACGCGAGCGCCCAAGCGCGGACGCGAAGGTTGTGTACCCTCCGCGTCGTCAACATCCCGGACCCGGTCACGCTCTACCAGGTGGCCTCGCCCGACCAGGAACCGTGGCCGGAGTGGCGAGAGAATTACGAGAGGGCGCGAGAGGCGTTCGAGGCCGGCAACTTCCGCATTGCCAACCTGCTCAGCCCGCTCTACGAAGAACTATATCACGATGATCCCTCGATCGTGTTGTTGGCGCGGTCGATCAACGCGCTAGCCCACGGGGCACCACCGGGCCATCCGATCCTGACACTGGAATCCAAGTGAACCTCTCCCAGGGAGCCAGCGAATGTCCGCCCCGAACGACAAGAATTCACTGCCGGAACCGAAAGTTTGCCACACGGGAAGTTCCCTAACGCCGTCGGCGGTGGACACCGGCGAGGTCGATGGGTCCGAAGTCCGGGAGAACTTCGCGTCGGTGGCACCTTCGTCGAAATCCCCTTCGGCAGCGAGCCAGACTGGGTCGAATCGGTATCACCATCGGCGTCCACTCGCCACCGGAGGGCACGGCGTCGTGACGGTCGCCTACGACACCGAACTGGGCCGTGAGGTGGCTCTGAAACAACTGCGCCCCGAATACGACCTCGAGTCGATGCGACAGCGTCTTCGCTCGGAGGCGGAGATCATCGGGAAGTTGGAACACCCAGGGATAGCCCCGGTCTACGGACTCGTCATAGATGCGACGGGCGGACCACAGTTTGCCATGCGCTTGTACGAGAAGCGAACACTGGAAAACGAGATCTTCGAGTACCACGCGAACAGGTCCGAGCGCGAGCTGCGGAAACTCGTGCAGCGCTTCGGGGTGGTGTGCAACTCCATCGGCTACGCGCACTCGCGCGGCATCTTGCACCGGGATATCAAGCCCGCCAACATCATCGTCGGCGACTATAATCAGACGGTCGTAGTCGATTGGGGGTTGGCCAAGAAATTCGCGGGCGTCCTCGAACCGGAGACATCCGGCGCCGGATGGCTGACCCCCTCGGACGCCTCGGACTCCTTGGAGACCGAAGAGGGCAGCAGTAGCGTGGGCACGCCCGAATACCGTAGCCCGGAGCAGGAGCGTGGCGACTGGGGGAACCTGGGTCCACGAAGCGATGTCTACAGCCTCGGCGCTTCGCTGTATCACCTGCTCACCTCGAAGCCGCCGTTCCGACGAGCATCGACAAATCCCGATGGCTCGATGCGGCGCGTCGGCTTATCGAAGCCGCGACAAGTCCTCGCGAGCGTCGATCCCGCACTGGAAGCCATCTGCTTGCGTGCCCTGGCGGATGATCCCCGAGATCGGTACGCGAAGGCGACGGACCTGGCCGAGGATCTCGATCGCTGGCTGGCCGACGAGCCGGTTTCCTGCTATCGGGAGCCGTGGACACGGCGTTCGGCCCGCTGGCGACGCAAACATCCCGTGCTCTCGTTCATTTCGATCGTGGCTCCCCTGTTCCTGATGGTCGCCACCACGCTGACTTTCTGGGCATGGAGCCGTTACCAGGAGAATCAGCGCGTCCAGCTGATGGTCGAATCGCTCCTGACGGACGCTGATTCGTTTTTCGACACCGGCGAGTTGCCGAAAGCGACGGAGAAACTGAACGAAGCGCGCATCGTCCTGCGTGGATCCGACAAGCCGCAATTCCGTGATAGGTTGGAGCGCGCAGTGGAGCGAGTGGGGACCGAGGTACAACGCAAGAAGACGGAGTCGAAACGAATCGCGGCCGGCGAACGGGTCGAGAAGTTCCAGAGGCAAGCGGCTGATGCGGAGTACGACATCCTGGGCACCCTTCGGTCTCTTCTGCCTCACGAGGATCCTAAGGGGTTGCGGCGAATCGTCGAGGACAGTGAGCGCAGCGCTGACCTGGTCAGAGGAACACGAACGGCTGAGGAGGCTTTACAATTACTGGGGCTTCCAGAAGACGCGGATGCCTTCCAAAAGCTGGGCGACCTCGGCGTCGAGAAGAAGTCCTTGGACGCCGTGAGAGAGCGATCTGCGGAAATTCTGTTCCTTCTGGCATTGGGATGGGAGCGCCGACACCAGGGAGGCCCCGAATCGGCCCTCGCCAAGGCCCGCGAACGGGCCGTCCGCCTGTTGGACGCTTCCGAAGCGACGGGCAACGGCTTTCAGTTCTTGTATCGGTTTCGCGCGAAATTCCACCGCGCTCTGGGGCATACGAAAGAGGCCGACGTGGACGAGCAACAGGCCGCGAAACTGCCTCTGAAAACCTTTTTCGATCATGTACTTCGGGCCGACGAATTGTTTTTGGACAAGGATCCGACCGGGGCCATCGCCGCGTACCAACAAGCCTTGGTGCTGCGCCCCAACGAATACTGGTCGATGTTCCGTCTCGCCAAGACCCTCGAGAAGTCCCGCCAGTTCGATCAAGCGGAATCCTTGCTGCGGAGTTGCTCGACCCTGCACCCGACGGACCCGACCCTGCACAATAGCCGGGGTACAATCCTCCATCAATTGAAGAGGTGGGACGAGGCGGCCGCTGCCTTCGAGACCTGCCTCCAGCATCGGCCCGACTACTTCATGGCCTACGGCAACCTAGCCCTGGTCCACGCGGAGAACAAGAGGCCGGATCGCGCGGAAGCGGTGTTGACCCGGTTTCTGGCGAAGTATCCCAACCGGGCGCTCCAAGAGGGCGAGATCCGGTCGAACGTGGGTCTGGCCTACGAGCGAGTCGGACAGGCCGACAAGGCCATCGCCTGGTATGCGGATGGTGTCCGCCTCGCCCCCGACGATGTTACCGGCCTGGTCAACTACTCGATCCAACTGGTCAAGAAAAGCAGGTTGGTGGAAGCCGAGAAGCACCTCCGTCACGCGATGGAACTGGACCCGCGAAGTATCCCCGCTTACCGAGCGTATGCCGAGCTTCGCCTCGTCAAGGGCTTGCCGAAGGAAGCCATCGCCGAGTACACCAAGGCGCTGGCGATCGACCCCAAGGACTGGGTGTCCCTTTACAACCGAGGAATCCTCTGGCGTAGGCTCGGCGACTACGAGGCCTCGTTGAAGGACTCGAACACTGTTCTCCGCATCGCACCGGGGCACCGGGATGCTCACGCCGAGGCCGGTCTCACCCTGGCGATGGCTGGCGACCTCCTCGGGGCATACAGTTGGTTTCGTTACGTTCTCGATGGCGAGGATCGTCCCGATCCCGAGGTGTTGCGCTTTCGTGGGAAGGTGCTCGGCGACCTGGCGAAGGTGAACTTCCTTGCAGAGAGCGAGAAGGATCTGACGCAGGCTGTGAAGCTCGAACCCAAACACCCCGACAACTACCGCAGTCGAGGCAACACGCGATTCCGGGCGGAGAAGTGGGCCGAAGCGATCGCGGACTATCGGCACTATCTCCGCCTCGAGCCGAATGCCGACGACCGATCGAACACCCTCAACAACATCAGCACGGCCTATCGCGAGCTGGGCGAGATCGACAAAGCCCTGGTCGAACTGAATCAAGCGATCCGTTTGCAGAAGTCGCCCTCGCTCTTATTCAATCGGGGGAATCTGTGGTTGGACCAGGGCGACCTGAAGCGAGCGATCCAGGACTTCAGCGAAGCCATTCGCGTGGGCCGCAACGAGCCGAACGCATGGGCGTTGCGTGGCCAGACACGTCTCCTCCAAGGCGAGTACACGAACGCCGTTCTCGACCTCCGCGAATGCCTGCGTCTGAAGCCGGGGTTCTACGAGACTCTCGTCCTCCTTTCCCTGGCCCAACTCGGGGCCGGTGACGAATCTGCCGCACGCACCATCCTCCAAAAAGTTGCCCGCGAACGCCCCGACCACCTCCGTGGCCGATTCTCTCGCGGTGTATTGCTTTTCTTGGAGCGGAACTACCTGGCCGCCATCCCGGAGTTGACCCACGCCGACAAGGATGTCGCCCTCGCCCCGTTCGCGATGTCTTTCCGCGCTCGCGCGTGGTTGGCAGTGGGAACCGATTGCTCGGCTGCCGCTGTTACCGACGCCGACCGGATACTTACCCTGCCGCGCGCCGGAGGCGCATTGCTCGTCGAGGCGGCGAGCGTGCTGGCCAAGTCGTCGATCCTGACCAAGGATGCCCGGAAGGCCGACCGCGCCGTGGTCGCCCTGCGACGAGCGCGAACGCTGGGGTACTTCGAGAACCCTGCTTCACTCGCGAGCTTCAAAGCAGACGGCTTGTTCCTGGCGTTACGGGATCATGCCGGATTCAAGGAGTTGCTCGAAGCATTGGAGCCATAGTCTCGGGCCAGTTGGGGCAGTCAGAAGCTCATGGCGTCGCTCCTCCGCGTGGGAATGGGTCCATCTTCCCCTATCGCCCCAGCGCTGTCGATCCGCGCTCGTCCGATGCCGATCGCCCAATTCAACGGTATCACCGCCCCACGATCGTCTCGACGACCTCGAACGCCTGCCCCTCACCGTGCCGGAACCGCACGAGGTCGGCGGGGCCGCCCGGCTTCAACTCGACGGCGGGGAGTCCCAGTAGGGATCGCGGTCGCGCACCGGCCATCTCGAGGGCGTCCGCGAGTGAGACTTCGCCGAGGCCGAGCAGGTGGGCGATGCACGCATCGAGGAAGACGCCGGAGCCTGCGAGGAAAGGCGTGCCGGGTACGACCACCCGGCCCGTCGGCAGGATCTCCAGCGCTTGCCCCCACATCTCGTAACGCCCCGGCGGCAGACCCGCGAGACCGCTCGCGTCGCAGGTCAAGACGACGCGCGCGGGCGTCTTCGTGCGGATGATGCCCCGCAAGATCGCGGGCGGCAGGTGGTGCCCGTCGGCGATGACGCTGGCCCACAGGTCATCGGCGACCAGCTGCTCCCAGAGGTAATTGTCATGCCGAGGCAGGACGGCATGGGAGCCGTTGCCGAGGTGCGTCGAGAGGCGGGCACCGGCGCGAACCGCGTCACGGATGCGGGCCGGTGTCGCCGCCGTGTGGCCGATCGCGACGACGACACCGGCGCGGGTCAGCGCTTCGATGAACGACAGGGCATTTTCATACTCCGGCGACAGAGTCACCAGCCGAATCCGCCCCCCGGCGGCGTCTTGGAGGCGTTGGAATTCGTCGAGATCCGGCGGGCGAACGTATTCGCGCGGGTGCGCGCCACGCGGACCGTCCTCGGCACTGATGTAGGGGCCTTCGAGATGAAAGCACGGCAGCGCGTGGCGCAGGTCGGCGTCTCCGTCGCACGCCTGGCGGAGTGTCGTGAAGCCGTGCGCGAGGGCCGCGAACGCCCCCGTGATGAGGGTCGGGCACAGCCCCGAGATGCCGTGCTTGGCCGCGTGGCGGACGACGAGGCGCACGTCATCGGGACGCAGGTCGATCGCGTTGAACGCTCGGCCCATGCAGCCGTTGATCTGGAGGTCGAACAGGGCAGGGGCGACCCAGTCCTCGGCAGGCTCGAGGGCAGCCTCGACCGCCAGGATTCGACCGGCGGCGTAGGTGATCGTGATCGACTCTCCGGTCCGATAGTGGCGTGCGGTTAGGCGCTGGGGAGTGGTCATTCTCACCTCTGGAACAGGGAGGCGAAGAGATTGCCGAGGCCATACGCGAGGAGGCCGCTGCCGATGCCCGCGAAGAACAGGAAGAAGTCGCGCCGGTTCAGATCGCTCAACCGAGGGATCATGGGCCGTGGGTCGGGGACTCGCGAAACCGAGACGAGTTCGACATCGACCCGAGGCGCGGGGGCGGGGGTCGGAGGAACCTTCCTTCTGCGTGGCCTGTCGGGCCTCGGCCCTTGGTCGCGCGTTGTGGGACGCTCGGACGGGAACGGCGGGGGAATCGGCTTGCCGCCTACGTCTCCCCGAACCTTCCGCTCCGCGCCGGGCGGCGCGGAAGGCGGCGGAACGGGGATGACCGCAGAAGCGGGTTTTCCTCCGAGCGATTGACCAGGGATCATGACCATCGGCGAGGTCGCGGGGAGAGACGCCATCGGCGGGGGCATGGGAATCGTCATCGGGGCGGAGGGGGCATGGGGTGCCTTCTCCTCCACCTCGAGCCAGCGGAGGTAAGGCTGCATGTCCGGATCGAGGTCGGGGTCCGAGGCGGGGACGGCACCCGCCGCGAGGAACATCTCCAACGACCCGGCTGCCCGCGCGGGAGTGGGATAGCGCCCCCCCGGATCCTTGGCCATCATCCACTCGAGGATCTGCTGTAGCCCGTCGGGAGCAGTAGGCTCGAACTCTTTCACTTGGCGAATCGGCTCGGTCGCGTGGCGAATCATCTGGCTGATGATGTTCGTGTCGGGAAAGGGCGGCTGTCCCGTGAGGAGGTGATACAGCACGCAGCCCAGACTGTAGATGTCGGCGCGGATGTCGGTCGCGCGCGGGTCGCGCGCCTGCTCGGGGGCCATGTAATCGGGCGTGCCCAGCAGGACGCCCTCCCCCGTCAGCCCCGGATCCTGCGCGTCGAAGCCCTCCTCGCTCAGGACTCGCCCCAGGCCGATGTCGAGGATCTTGATCGTGCAGTGGAGGGTCGTACTCGTCGGGGCCGGGACGAGCATGAGATTCGCCGGCTTCAGATCACGATGTACCAGCCCTTGCTCATAGATATGTTGGAGCCCCTGGAGCGCCTGATAGATCAGCCGGACGGCCTCCTGCGCCGGGACTTTCTTCCGCCGGACCAGGACATCCTCGAGCGTCTCGCCGTCGAGGTGTTCCATGACGAGGTAGTTCAGTCCGGCGTGACTTCCGACCTGGAAGGTCCGCACGATGTTGGCGTGCTTGAGCTTCATGGCCAGCTTCGCCTCGCGCTGGAAGCGTGCGAGAATGGTCGGCTCCTTGGCCCGCGAGGGCGGAAGCACCTTGATCGCGACGACCTGCCCCAAGCCGTGCTGGGCCTTGTAGACGCCCGCCATGCGGCCCTTGCCGAGGCGGTCGAGGATCTTGTATTCGTTGATGAAGAAGCCTTCCGCGTGGCCGCGTGCCAGGAGGGTCGCCTGGTATTCGGTGACGAAGCGATTCGTGACCATCCATCCGGCGAACTTCACGAGGTTGGTCGAGCCGTCCTTCGCCTCCGCCTGCCAGCGCGCGAACATGGTCTTGCAGGCGTCGATGGACAGCAGCTTGCTCCGCAGGAGCAGCCCGTAGACGTTCTGCACCGTCAGTTCCATGTCGTCCTCATGCGGCCAGCTTGGGATGAATCGGG
>JANXSH010000009.1 GCA_025356615.1 Planctomycetia bacterium
ACGGGCATGGGCGGGCACGTCGTCGCCTCCGCCATTTCGCGCGACGGTTCGCTGATCGCGCTCTCATCCGGCGACGGGCCGATCGATCTCTTCGACGGTAAGACCGGCAAGCGAACGCAAACATTGCTCGGCCGCAAGTCGCAAGGCGCGAAGATCGCCATTTCGCCGGACGGCAAGCTCGTCGCCTCGGTCGGCCCAGACTTCCGCATCCACCGCTGGTCGCGCGACGGCGAACCTCTGGACGTCACCGATCCGCCGCCGGGCATGATCAACGCCCCCATCACGGGGCTCGCGTTCCTGGACGGCGAGCGCGTCGTGGCCTGGCAGACCATCCATCAGTTTCCCATGGCGTGGGAAGCGCCGACCGGGCGGCTGCTCACGCCGTTGATGGATCACGCCGCGCCCCTTCACAGCTTGGCGTTTGCCGAGGATGGGAAAGACTTCTTCACGTCCGGTTTCGAGGGCCGCGCCTTCCGCTGGGATCTCGCGACCGGCCAGTTGAACCAGCCGATCCAATTCCATCCGGCGCGCATTCCCGGTCAACCGCGGATCACGCCCATCGTGTCGTACTCGGCGAACGCCAAGCTCGCTCTGTGGGCGCGACCGCCGGCCTCTTCCGAAGTGTTCGACGTGGTGAGCGGGTCGGACCTTTTCGCGATCCCCGCACCGTCGTCGTCGCCGAGCACGGTTGGCATTCACCTCTCGTTCGACGGAATGAAAGTCCTGACGACGAGCCGCGGTGAGGGCCAGCGCGGCGGCCAGTGCTGCGTCTGGAACCTGGAATCGCAGAGGCGCGTCGTCGAGTTCGAACTGCCACCCAGCACCGCGGCCGTCCCCGCCTCCGCCAACACGAGCCCGAGCGGCCAACGCATCCTCGTGCTCACGACGAACCGCAAGGCCACCGGTCCTGGCGAGGTCCTGATGATGACCGCCTTCGACGGAGCCACCGGCAAGAAACTCTCCGGCATTGAAGACCCCACCGCCCGCGGCACGGTCAGTCTGGTTGCCATCAACGATACGACGGCGATCCTGTTGGCGACCTCGGGCCGCATCTGGTCGGTGGACTACGCGGCCGAGAAGGTCGGCGACACCATCGACACGATCCCGGGGCGGCCGTTCGGCGAACCCGCGACTTCGAACGTCCTTGCCGTGAGCCCGGACGGTCGCTACTTCGCGATCGGCTTGGTGGGGGAACAGCAAGAGACGTTCGGCGTGCGAGTCTACGAATGGCCGAGCGGCAAGTTGAGGCACACCTTCATCGGGCACGTCGGCCCGGTGACGGCGCTGCGCTTCAGCCCAGACGGCAAGTCGCTCGCCTCCGGAGCGCAGGATGCGAGCGTGCTCCTCTGGGAGCTGACGAAGGCTCCTCTACCGAAGTGACCATCGTGAAACCGCTCACCTCCCCATCAGTTCCTTCACGAGCGACTCCGTCGGATACAGCTTGCGGAGGGCTTCCAGCACGGCCTGGCAGTGGACTGCGATGTGGCGGGCTTGCACGTCGGTGTAGACGAAGTTGCGAACGAGGCCGTGGCGGTTGCGGTCGAAGTTGACGCCGATGAGTTCGCCCGTCCGATTCAGAACGGGGCTGCCGGAGTTGCCGCCGATCGTGTCGGCGGTCGAGACGAAGTTGAACGGCGTGTCGAGGTCCAGTTTCGCTTTGCGGTCGTGCCAGCGTTTCGGCAGGATGAACGGGTCGCGGTTCTCGAGCTTGTCTGCCTTGTCGAACGCGCCGCCGAAGGTCGTCGTAAAGGGCAGCTTCTCGCCGTCCACCCCGTAGCCCTTGACGGCACCGAACGCCAGGCGGAGCGTGAACGTGGCGTCGGGCGGCACGTCGGTGCCGAGCAGCGCGAACCGAGCGCCGGCGATCTTCGCCTGGGACTGGCGCACCACCTCCTCGACCTCGTCCTCGTGACGCTTGCGGACGTTCCGCGCCTCGGGGTCGATGAGCTTCGCCAGGACGATCATCGGGTCGGTGCTTTCGTCGATGGCCTTCTGGCCGCCCTCGGCGAGGCGCTTGCGCTCGGCCAGGTCGCGCAACTTGGTGCCGTTGACCAGCTCGACCGCGCGATCCGCCGGCGACTTGCCCGCCATGACCTTGCGGACGAGCGGGTGCGTGCCGCCGAGGTGTTCGGCGAGGAAACTGAGCGACCCGGCGAGTTGGAGGCGCTCCAGTTCCGGGTAGATCGGCGCGGGCGAGAACAGCGATAACTCGAACGAGGGGCGGCGCGCGTCGGAATACTCCGGCAGGCGCTCGGCGTTCGCCTTCGACTTCTCAGCGGCGAGGCGGACGAGTCGGCGAGCGAAGCCGAAGAGCCGACTGTCGATCCCATCGGCGGTTTCGAGAAGGGAGTAGGACTTCTGGAACCCCGCGAGCGCCTTGTAGGCGGCCTCGATGCGCGGCCAGGCGTCGTCGGAGGGCTTCAGGTTCTCGTCGGCCTTGACGCTCTTGCGGAAGGCGTCCTCGGCCTGCTTCTTCGCGGCGAAGATGGCCGGGTCGAGCAGCGCCTGGTACTGCCCGGCGAACACCTTGCGTCGGTTGGCGACGCGCTGCAAGTCCTTCGCGGCCATCCGCGCCTCGCCGGAGCCGCGCGCGGAATACTGGATCAGCATCGACTCCATGAATCGCGCGTGTGCGAGGAGGTAGGGCAGTGTCACGTCGCGCCGGTGGCGCAGCATGGCGACCGTGTCGAGGCGGTTCGTCGTTCCGGGGTGGCCGGTCACGATGACGAGGTCGTTCTCGACCGGGCCTTTCTCGCTCCAGCGGAAGTGGTGCGTCGGCTTGACCGGCTTGCCGTCCTCGTAGGCGCGGAAGAAGCAGACATCGAGGTTGAAGCGCGGGTACTCGAAATTGTCCACATCCCCGCCGAACGAGGCGGCGGCCTGCTCCGGCGCGAAGACGAGGCGAATGTCGGTAAATCGCTTGTAGAGGTAGAGGTGATACTTGCCGCCCTGGTAGAGCGTGACCACGTCGGCCCGCAGGCCGGTCTTCTCCGAGGTCTCCTTTTCGATGCGTGCGATGATCGCACGCCGGGCGGCGGCGGCTTCGGCGTCGGATAGACCCGGCTTAATGGCCTTCTGGACGCGGGCGGTCACGTCGCGGATCTCTTGCAACACGTTGATCTCGAGGTCGGGGCACTTCAACTCGTCGGCACGTTTCTTGGCGTAGAAGCCCTCTTTGAGGTAGTCACGGTCCTTCGGGCTGACCTTGGCGACGAGTTCGGCCCCGACGTGGTGGTTCGTCACGAGCAGGCCATCGGCGGAGACGAAGCCGCCCGACCCGCCGTTGTTGAGGCGGATCGAGGCCTTCATGGCGCGCTCACGGTAGGCGTCGGTCAGGGTGAACTTGTAGCGATCCGCGAGTTGCTTGGTAGGCGGGGCGTCGGGGAGCCACATTCCTTCGTCGGCTTGCACGAATATCTCCCGGTCAAGCAGGGCCGTTAGTGTAACAAGGACGATCGAGAGGCAGATCCTATTCACGACGGTTCGTCTCCTCTGCCAGGGTTCGTAGAGTAACCTCAGCGTGAATGCGCATCCAATTCTGACAACACATACTCTATGGAATGGTCGGATCTCTGCCTGGTAGTCGAGCGCTTGTTGCGCGAACAAACCGTCCGCAGGAGGCGGGATCCCACATCGTCGCTTCTCCTGAAATCGCCGCCGATTGGGGGCTGGACAGCGGATTATTTGGAATCCTGCCTGTTATAACTAAGAGGAATAAACTAGAGTAAAATAGGGACGATTGACATCGTCAACATTCCAGGGGCGGATATTCGATGTGGGTACTCGAGACCACCGATGAGTTCGTTCGACGCCACAAGCGTTTCGAGAAAGACTCGCCGAGGGAGTTGAAGGCGGTCCTCGACAACCTCGATACCTATTTTCAATCCCTTATCGCTGGTGCCCAACCTCTTGCCCGCGCGTTTGGGTTCCTGCATACCGAACCTCACGGGGTATTGGCAATCGACCAGAAGGGCGGCGGCAAGTCCCTCGCACAGACCAGACTGTATGTCTACCCGGACCAGAAAAAGAAGGTGTTGCACGTCATCACTCTCGGCTCCAAAAGGCTTCAGAGAGCGGATGTGCAGTATTGTCGTGAATTCGTGAATTCCATGCGTGACGAGGAAGGCGAGAACGATGAGCAAGCCGGTCCAGCACACTAACGTGACGGGGATGGTTCGTTCGCTGTCAGATGACAAGGATTTTGTAGAGGCGTTCGAGAAACAACTCAGTCAACGACAACTCGTCAAGGCACTCGCGGCGCTGCGGGCCAAGGCGAGCATGTCGCAACAGGAAGTGGCGAAGTCGCTGCACTGCACTCAGGCCAAGGTGTCCAAACTGGAATCGGGCCATGACGCCGAGGCTCGCTTCGGTGATCTCGTTTCCTACACGGAAGCCGTTGGACACGAGATGTTGCTCTTTCTCGTTCCTAAAGGACAGTCGCTGGTTGGCGCGGTGAAGATGCACGCCATGTTCATCCACCGCCTGTTGCATCAGATGGTCGAGACCGTCGGGAATGATGACAAGATCACGGAAGGTGTCGCTCGCTTTCTGGAAGAAGCTTCGTGCAACCTCACCGACATCGTCTCCTCGGCCTTCGGCGCGTTGCCTCCGCTGCCTAAGCCGGATAGGCCAACGCTTCGAGTGGAACCTCCACCCGAGGAGAAGGAGGACGAAGCCCCCCCCCGCCGTCGCCGAGGAGCGAAGCCCCCAGCACCAGTTGGCCTTACTTGATCCAAGCCTCTGCCAGAGCGTAGGCGTTCCTCGAACTGTTCGTGTGGCCGCGTCACGGCTTCTCGCGCCGATAGACATCGACGTACCACTTCGGGCTGTCGCCCCGGAAGTTCGTGGGCCGCATCTTCGTGTTCATCTCGAACGCGAACTGGAGCGTGTCGCCCCTGACCTCGTAGATACCACGACTCGTATCTTTGTGCCCGTCCCCTCGCATGTCGATGTGTTTGGGCGAGTTCTTGGCATCCAGGGAAAGGAGCCAGGAGGCGTGCCATGTACCGCCCTTGTCGAAGAAGGTCCATTGGTTGCCCTTGACCACCACGGCGTGAACGGAGTGCGAGGGATTCTTCCCCTCCCGCGTCCGCGATAGGAGGATCCATTTCCCCTGGAGATTCTTCAGTTCGTCCTCGGGGGAGCCGCGCCTCTCCCTGTAAATCGGTGCGGGGGCGAATCCAGATGAGGCGGTAACGAGGAGCGCGAGGCCGAGGGTCGCGATTCGGATCATGGTTGGACTCCCGTCGGGGATTCGTCTCTTCGGCGTGGGTTCGTAGAGTAACCCCAGCGTGGATGCTATGCCAACTCGAAGAAAAAGGAAGGACCGATGCCCCGCCTCTTGCGATCGATCGTCGCCGCTCTCGTAATCCTGACGCCCGCCGTCCATCTGGCGCAGGAGAAAGCCATCGACAAGCCCGCCGAGTCCGCCCCACCGGCGGGCACCTGGAAGGTGTTCCTGCCGTTCATCGGCGAAGAGGGAACCGGAACCCAGGCCCGCTGCCTGGTGAAGTTTACCAAGAAGGACGACAAGTGGTCCGCCAGCGTGATCGCGACTGCGAAGAACTGGCCGAAGGCGACTGTGGAGAAGGTGTTCGTCTCGGAGGACGTGATCCGCTTCGAGATCAAGGCCGGCACGCTGCCGATCGCCTGCTCGATCAAGCCGAACAAGGACGGCAAGGGGACGAAGCTCTACGGCTCGGCCGTCTTCCGCAAGCGGCCACTCCCGATGGAAATGGAGCCGACGACGCTCGCCTCGCTCGACCCGGCCGAGCTGCTCAAGGAGCGGTTCGACAAGGAGCCGGTCGGCCACCAGGCGATCTCGATGGGGCTGGGCCTCCTGAGCCAATCGGAGGCATCGAAACTCGACCCGAAGCTCGTGCGCACCTACGCCGAGAAGGTCGTGCGATCCGCCGGCCTCTACGGCCCAGGCTTCCATCGTGACATCCTCCTCGCCGTGGCGGGGACGCTGAACGAAGAAGCGGGCTACGAAAAGATCGGCCTGGAATACGCCCGCCGTGCCGAGAAGGCGCTCGACGCCAAGGAGTCGCCTTCGGACCAGAAGCGCGTGCTGGATGTCCTCGTCGGGGCGCTCGAGAAGACCAAGCGAGCGGAGGAGGTCAAGACGGTCCAGGCCCGCATCGCAAAGCTCGACTTCCGCATCAAGCCGAAGGCGTTCGGCGGCCGAAAGGCCAAGAGCGACCGCGTCGTCCTCGTCGAGCTGTTCACCGGGGCGCAGTGCCCACCGTGCGTCGCCGCCGACCTGGCGTTCGACGCGGTGGCCAAGTCGTACAAGCCGACCGAGGTCGTCTTGCTCCAGTACCACATGCACATACCCGGACCCGACCCGCTGACCAGTCCCGACGGCGAGGGCAGGCAACAGTTCTACGAAGAAGCCGTGAAAGGCGCGCCTACGACGATGTTCAACGGCCGACCTGGGGCCGGCGGCGGCGGCACACGCGACGAAGCCCCGGAGAAGTATGAGGAGTACCTCGAGGCCCTCAACCCGCTCCTCGAGACGCCCGCCGGGGCGAGTTTGACGATCGCCGCGAACCGGAAGGGGTCGAAGATCACCATCGACGCCAAGGTCAGCAAGCTGGCCGAGGTCGGCGACGACATGCGTCTGCGCCTCGTCCTGGTCGAGGAGACCGTCAACTACAAGGGCCGCAACGGCGTCCCGGTCCACCACCAGGTCGTCCGCAGCATGCCCGGCGGCGTGAACGGGACATCGATCAAGGAGAAGACGTTCGAGAAGTCGTTCACCGTCGATGTGGACGAAGTGCGGAAGCAACTCAAGGCCTACCTCGAGAAGTTCGACAAGAAGACGCCCTTCCCGAACAAGGATCGCCCGCTCGAATTGACGAAACTCCGCGTCGTCGCGTTCGTGCAGAACGACAAGACGGGCGAAGTCCTCCAGGCGGCCCAGGTGGATGTCAAGGGAGAGGCGAAGAAGGAGGAGAAAAAAGAGGAGAAGAAGAAGGAGACGAAGGACGACGATTGAGGTGACGCAGACCGGTATTTGTGTAGCCGCGACGCGAAGCGGAGCGCGCTGGCGTCGCGCTCC
>JANXSH010000013.1 GCA_025356615.1 Planctomycetia bacterium
GACCCAATCTTCCCACGATTCCATCTCGTCTGTTACTATAGTGCCGATGATTCATGTCCCGAGGAGATAATCCATGCGTAAGTGGTTCCTGGCAGGCGCGGCAAGTTGCGCCGCCCTGGTCGTTCTGGGGGTTTTCGTCGCTCCGACTCTGCTCCGCGCCAAGGAGCAACCGAATGAGGAGCCAGGCGCTCGCGCCGCCCAACTGCCGATCGGGCAGGTGATGCTCTACTCCTCGGGCGTCGGCTTCTTCCAGCGCGAGGGCAGCGTCGAGGGCGATGCCCGCGTCGATCTCAGCTTCCCCGTGAGCGACATCAACGACCTCATCAAGAGCATGGTCCTGCGCGACCTCGACGGCGGCCACGTCAGCGCCGTCAGCTACGACAGCAACGCGCCGCTCGACCGCACGCTCAAGTCGTTCGCCATCGACATGAGCCGCAACCCCGGCTTCGCCGAGATCCTCAACCAGGCACGCGGCGAGCGCGTCGAGGTCGCCCTCGCCAACGCCGCCAGCGGTGCGCTCACCGGCACGATCGTCGGCGTCGAGAAGCAAAAGCAGGTCGTGAACAAGGACGTGAACGAGGTACAAGTCCTGAACCTGTGGTGTGCCGACGGCATGCGTGGTATCAAGCTGGCCGAGGTGCAGAAGGTGCGCTTCCTCAACGCGACGATGGACGCCGAAGTCAAGAAGGCGCTCGAGACCCTCGCACTGTCCCATGACACCCAGAAGAAGGCCGTCAGCCTGAAATTCGCAGGTGAGGGCAAGAGGCGCGTGAAAGTCGGCTACGTCATCGAGAACCCGATCTGGAAGACTTCATATCGTCTCGTCCTGTCGCCCAAGGAGCAGGAGAAGCCGTACTTGCAGGGCTGGGCCGTCGTCGAGAACCCGAGTGACGAGGACTGGAAGGACGTGCGCATGGTGTTGGTCTCTGGTCGTCCGATCAGCTTCCAGATGGACCTCTACACGCCGCTCTATGTGCAGCGCCCGACCGTCGTACCCGAACTCTTCCAGGGTCTCCGACCCGTCGCCTACAGCGGCAGCATGGATGACCTCGCTCGTCGAGACTTGGACCGAGTGGCCAATGCCGACAAGTTCAAGGATCAAGCCGCTGCCGCTCCGGCACCGCCGATGGCGGGTGGCATGCCGGGCGGCTTCGGCGGTCGTGGCGAAGGCAAGGGCGCTGAGAATCGCGAATACGCCAAGCGAATCCAGGACCAGCTCAAAGAGAACCTGCACCTCGGCCAGAGTGTCTCCTCCGCCGCGACGGCTGCGAAACTGGGAGACTTCTTCCAGTACGCGATCGACCGTCCCGTCAGCCTGCCGCGCCAGAAGTCGGCCCTCCTCCCGATCATCGGCAAGGATGTCGAGGCGAGTCGCGTCTCGATCTACAACGAGGCCGTCCAGGCGAAGTTCCCGCTCCTCGGCCTTCGCTTCAAGAACACGTCCGGGTTCCACCTGATGCAAGGCCCGGTCACGGTCTTCGAGGGTAGCGCCTATGCCGGCGACGCCCGCGTCATGGATCTCCAGCCCAACGAGGAGCGCCTCGTCAGCTACGCGATGGACCTCGGCACGGAGGTCAATGCGGTGCCTTCCCAGGAGAACGGCCGCATCCTCACGATCAAGGCCGTCGCGGGCATCATCGAGACGAAGGTCAAGAACCGCCAGGTGAAGACCTACACCATCAAGAACCGCAACGACGCGGAGCGCACGCTCCTCGTCGAGCATCCGGTGAATAATGCCTTCACGCTCGTCGGCGAGAAGCCGAAGGAGACCGCGAGCGACGTGCACCGCTTCGAGGTCAAAGTGCCCGCCGCCGCCACGAAGGTTCTTACTGTCGCGCAAGAGCGCGAGGACCAGACCAATTACTCCGTCACCTCGAGCGACGACAACCAGATCCGCTTTTTGATCTCGCAGCCCCTGGCGAGCCAGAAGGTCAAGGCGGGCCTCCAGAAGGCGATCGAGCTACGCTGGGCGAAGTCGAAGACCACGACGGAACTCGGCGAAGTGCGCCGCCAGCTCGCCTCGATCGTCGAGGACCAGGCGCGCATGCGGGCCAACATCAAGGAGTTGCCGAACGACTCGGACATCCACAAGCGGCTCCTGAAGAAGTTCGACGAGCAAGAGACCCAGATCGAGAAGTACAGGGCCGACATCAAGAAGCTCGAAGGCGTCGAACATGGCCAGGACGTGGCCTTCCGGGATTACCTCGCCGGCTTCAGCGCGGAATAAAGACGGACTAACCACAGAGGGCACAGAGAAATACACAGAAGGAAGAGAGAGTAAAGGCATTAGACTGGTCGTATCAACGTCCCGTTGCCACTCTCTCTTCCTTCTGTGTTTCTTCTCTGTGCCCTCTGTGGTTCGATCGTACTGAATGGTCTCCCTGATCAGGTCAACAAGATCGTGGAGCGCCTTTCGATCAGATCGAAGGCGTGGATGCCTGATCCTCTTTCATCCACGCCCGCAGCATCAGCCCGATGAAGAGCAACCCCGCCCCCCATTGCACCGTATGCGTCCACAGGTAGAGGCGATGGACCGGGCGGAACGTCTCGGGGTCGAGGATCAGCATGCCCTTCGGTTGGAGCCGATCGTCGAGGTAGCTGTGCCCGACGAAGAGGCCGACCTGGCAGACTGCCATGACGCCCCACAATCCGAGACGCACCCACCGGCGGCGCGAGGGGTCGGCGGTGAGCAACACCTCCGCGAGCAGCACGGCGAGGGCAGTGGCGGCGACGAGGTTCAAATAGAACGTGACGCGCCGGGTGATGAAGCCCTGGCGCAGGTCGGACTTCAAGACGGCGGTGCCGACGGGGACGACGACGCTCGCGTAGAACGTGAAGCCGCCCAGCCAGAACATCAGGGCGATGAGGGTCAGGTAGCGTCGGAGAGTTCGCATACCGGAGTCAACTCGTCGCCACGCTGCCGCGTAGGAAGCCGCTATCCACCGGGGCGGCGTAGGTTACGTCCAGCTCCGGCGTTTCGATCCGCTTGCCGCGCGCGTGGTGGCTCTCGAGGACACTATCGAGCGTGCCCGTCGTCAGCAAGGTTCGCTCGACGGGATAGGGCGACTTGCCGGTCTCGAGGAACTTCTCGATGTGGGCGTTGAGCGCGTCGAAGAACCGCGCGCCGGGGGGCGGCGGGAGGTCGAACAGGCACGAGGCGTGCTTCGCCTTGCCCTTGAGCTTGGCGGCGAAGACGAAGTCGCGGATGTGGCCGTTGAGCAGGAGGACCGTCCCGCGCGTGCCGTCGCGGTACTCGATCAGGAACGCCGTGGGCGGCACGACGGGGTGGCCGAGGACTTTCATGCAGCCGGTGTTCTTGCGGATGTCGCCGGGGTTGACGCTCTCGCTGCGCGACAGGGCGGACTCGAGCAGGTCCCAACTCCACTTGCCTGCGTCGGCGGCGCGCCAGACTTCCTTGCCGACGAGGCAAGTGACCGCCTTGACGCCGGTCTCGCCGCCCTTGCGGCGTTCGACCATCGTCTGGAGCGTTTCGAGCGCGTGGAAGCCGTAGATCTCGATCGGCCCGTAAGTGGCGACGAGGGCGTCTTCGACGGGCGACTCGAGTTCGAGTTCGAGTTCGGGCCGACGCCAGACGACGGGCAGACTGGACCCCGCCATGATCGGGAAGCCCTGGTTCTTGCCCAGGGCGAGCATCTTCTTGGCCTTGTCGAAGGTGTACGACAGGTGCTTGTCGTTGAAGACCGGGACGCTCTTGCCGACCTTCGCGAAGACGCGGGCGATCTCCTGCATCCACTCGAAGCGCGGGTACAGGATCTGGCCCTTGTCGTTGAGCGGGTAGTTGCCGTGTTCGGCGATCAGCAGCACGCCCTCGACGCTGAGCTTGCCGTTGGCGGTCAGCGCCTCCTCGATGGTGCGGGCCGACTTGATGCCGAACTCCTTGCAGACCTCCTTCGAGAGATCGTTCTCGGGGGCCTGATGCGCGTAGAGGCTGGCGACGTGGTGCCGGGGCACATGGAGCTTGTCGCCCCGCGCGTAGCCGTGGATGAATCGGCCCGCGATGTGGTACGCATGCGACAGGGGGCGGTAGACCGTCGTCAAGACGGCAATCGGCTTGCGACCCTTGACCGACAGCCGAGCTGGCCGGGTGCGCGACAGCGGCGGCGCTTCGACGCCTGCCTGCGCCGGGTCGTCGGCTGCGGTGAGGCTGAGGCCGACGAACGCCGACGCGGCGATGAACTTGCGACGAGAGAGCCGTTGCTCGCGGTCTTCCATGTCTGGGATTCGCGTGAGGAGGGAGGACTACCCCATTCAGGATACCACCATCGGCACAGGAACGCCAGCGGTCGCCATACACGATTTTCGAGGCGCGACGCGGTTTTCGCCATTATTCGGTCCGCCTCTCGGGCATCGATGCACTATAGTTGAGACGCCGGCCCGTCTTCTGAGAATGTCCCATGACCGATGAACCGAGTGAAGGCGCGAGCAGGGACGGACTCGCGGGAATCCTGTTCCAACGATCCAGCGATGGGTTGCTGCTGATCGACCCGTTGACCGAGCGAGTCCTCGACGCCAACCCGGTGGTAGAGCGTCTGACCGACTTTACTCGCGCCGAATTGCTCGAGATGTCCTTGCGATCGATCGTCCGCCACGAGCAACCCTGGCACGACTGGGCACTGCCCGCGTCGAAGGACGACGACGGCAGCCATGAGGGGTTCCTCCTCCGTACCCGCCAGGCCGATCGCTGGGTCCCGGTGCGCGTGGGGATGACACCGATTCCGGTCGGCGAGGGGCAGACTCGGGTCCTCATTCGGCTGACCGACGGCCGCGTGGTTCTCGCCCTTCAACGCCGGGCGCAGAAGGCGGAGGCCGAACTCCAGCGCGTCCTGAACCTCGTCTCGGACTGCCTCTGGAGCGCCCGCGTCGTCCCAGGGGGCCTGGCGTATCGCTACCTATCCCCTTCCGTCCAGCGACTCACGGGCCGACCCGCCTCGCTATTCCTCGACCTCCCGACGAAGTGGGCAGAACGGATCGTCCCTACGGACCGTCCCGCCTGGCAAGTGTTCCGCGATCGCCTCGCCGCTGGCCAACCCGGCACTCTCGACTACCGCATTCGCCACGCGGACGGACGCCAGGTCCGCGTCCGCGAATCGGTTCTGGTGGTGCCCGACGAGGGCGGCCTGGTACTGCACGGCGTCCTCTGCGAAATCCCCGAGACCCCCAAAGAAGACCTCCCGCGTCCGTCATTCTCGCACGAGAGTTTCGAGCGAGTTCTCGGTGCCGTGTCCGCCACGACCGCTCCAGTAAGCGAACAGCCGCTCGTCCTCGTCGTGGACGACGACGCGGCCATTCTCGATGTG
>JANXSH010000022.1 GCA_025356615.1 Planctomycetia bacterium
GATCCACTGGCGCACCTCGGCCCGGCGCGGCGAACTGCTCATCCGCGAGTTCGAGGACGTGCCCGGCGAAGACCTCCTCGTCGTCGTCGATCCGGCGTGCCCTCCGGGGGGCGATTTCGAGGCGGTCGTCAGCCTGGCGGCTGCCCTCGTCCATGCCTGGTGCCGCCAGCGCGGCGACCGACTCGTCTTCGCGCTGGGCGACCGCGTCCTCGACGGGCCGACCGGCCCCGAACACGCGCGCGCCATCCTCGAGGAACTCGCCCTCGCCACTCCGGGCGGCACCGACTCCGCCGCCACAGTCGGCCTCTTGGAACGACTCGGTGCCCAGGTGTCCCCCCTCGTCGTGTCCCACGGCGAGAGCTTGCTCCCGGCGTTGCTCGAGCAAGCACTGGGTCGGCCCGTCGCGCATCTGGATGTCACCCGGTCCCGCGAGTGGGGGTTCTATACGCCACCATGACTCACGCACGCATTACCTTGCTCCTGAATCACCTCGCGCTGGCTGCCTCGGGGCTGTGCCTCGCCGTCGTCGCCATGCCCCTGTTGCCCGAGATGCCCTTCCTGCTGCTCGGATACCTGCTGCTCATCAGTTGGTCGTGGCGACTGGGCGGACGCTCGAAACTGCCGATTTGGGCGGCCAACTTGTTCGCTCTGGCGATCGCCGGTGGCGCGGTGGGCTACCTCGTCCTCCGCGTCCACAGCGAATACGCTTTCGAGTGGGCGCGTGACGTGCCGACGCAGGTCGCCGTCATTCCGCTCCTCGCCCCGATCCTCATGTTGCTCCTGTTGGTCCGCCTCTTCCGGTCGCGCAAGCCCCAAGACATGCTCCACCTGCATGGCGTCGCCCTGCTCCAG
Organism: Planctomycetia bacterium; assembly: GCA_025356615.1. GTDB lineage: Bacteria > Planctomycetota > Planctomycetia > Gemmatales > Gemmataceae > JANXSH01. Next base: position 853 of record JANXSH010000022.1, read on the forward strand.
GTGGCCCTGGCCTGCGTCCTCGCGAGCGGCACGCTGTTCGGGTTCTTGCTCACGGCGTATTTCGTGATCGCCTTATGCGCCCTAGCGGCGAACGAGTCGCGCCGCCGACAGCGCGAGTCGCCCTTGGTCGAGGACTTCACCCCGCCCGTAGCGACCCGAGGTCGGTGGCTGCGCTTCGGTCTCGTCTGGCTGCTCGTGGTAATGCTCGTCGCGGTTCCGCTGTTCTTGCTCACCCCTCGGCTCGATGGTCCCAACTGGGAACCCCTGTCGCGGATCGGCAATCCCCGATCGAGGGCCGCCGGCGCGAAGACCGGCTTCAGTGACGAGATCGACCTGCAGCGCGTCGGGACGTTGACCAATGATGACTCCGTCGCGTTCACGTTCGAGGTGACGGACCTCGTTGGCAACCCCCGGACCCGGCTACCCAGTGACCAGCGCTGGCGCGGCGGGGTGCTGGACCGCTACGAAACTGGGGTGTGGCGGAGCGAACTCACCTCCTTCAGTGCCGCGACGATCTTCCAGACCGGAACTCCCCGGAGGCCCGCTGGGCAGGACCAGTCGCGTATCCACTTCGACCTCCAGGAGAAGACGACTGCCCTCTTCCTGGCCGAGCCGATCCACCCCGAACCGACGCCCGGCTCGCTGCCCATCGCGGTGATCGAACCGGACAGGCAACGCCCCTCCCTGTTCTTCGAGACGGGCGGCACCGTGCTGTCCACGACGTACCTTCCGCATTCGAAGTACCGCTACACCCAGGATGTCTCGACGGAGGCTTCCCGGACGCGATACCCCGCCGTCCGCGTCTCAGACCTGTACCAAATCCGCCTCTTGCGGTGTGGCGCTCCCGGCATGTCGGATTTGACGGCGCGCCTCCTCCTCCAGCTGGTCGAAGACGAGCCGCTGCGCCAGGCGATCCGCGAGCGCCACCCGGAAAAGGGTGGGCGCGACCCCCTCCCGGCCCAGTTCGAGTCCCTCCCACCCGGCACCTGGTTCCGCATCTGCAAACTCCTCGAGGATCACCTCGCACGGTCCGGCTCCTTTACCTACGAGATGGCTTCGAGCCGGTCGGACCTGTCCCTCGACCCGACGGTGGACTTCCTCGAGAACGTCCGCCGGGGGTCGTGTGAGCGCTACGCCTCGGGTCTCACGCTCATGCTGCGCTCGGTCGGCATCCCCGCCCGCATCGTCAAGGGGTATCGGGGCTGGGACACGGAGGCGGGTCGATACGTCGTGCGGCAGCGACACGCCCACGCCTGGGTCGAGGCGATGGTCCCCGCCGAAGGCCCCGGCCCACTCCGCATGGAGTGGGTCACACTCGACCCGACCCCCTCGCTCGAGGAGCCGACCGGCTCCGCGATCGCCCGCTGGTGGGAGCAGGGCCGGCGGAGTGGTCGGAGCTTCTGGGAAGAGATGATCCTCGGCTACGGCTCGCGCCGCCAGGCGGTCTTGTGGGAGACTTTGTCCCCGAAGAATTTGATCGGGGTTGGGGCGGTTGCCCTCCTCGCCGCCGCCCTGCCCGCACTCTTCTGGCTGATCCGCCGCCGTCGCGCCCGTCGCTCGCTCGGGCCGACGACCTTCGGCGTGACCCTATTCGCCCGGCTCCGCGCCGCCCTCGTGGCGCGGTTCGTCCTGCCCTTCGAGCCTGGGCAGACTCCCGCCGAGTTCGCCGAACTGGTCCGGCCCCTCCTGGCGGATCACCCCGCGACGAGCGACTTGGCCGACCTGCCCCGTCGCGTCGTGGAGTCGTACTACCGCGAGCGATTCGGCCTGATACTCGCCGACCCCTCCGAGGTCGCCGTCCTGTCCGCCGAGGTGGATCGGCTGCGCACGATTCCGGCCCGCTCGTAGGGTGGGTCGAGCGGAGCGAGGCCCACCAATTCGGCTCGGGGCGAGAGAGATGGGTGAAGTCGCTCTCCGGCGTGGTGGGCC
>JANXSH010000036.1 GCA_025356615.1 Planctomycetia bacterium
CCGGGCATGACCTGGTGCATGGGCGACTCTCAGCCCGAACGCTTCGAGACCGCCCGCGCCTTCGGCATCGCCCCTCTCCCGAAACGTCGTCGCCCCGGCAAGACCTTCCAGGGCTTCCGGAAGGCACTCCTTGCGTTGCCCTGCCGTGTCCTTTCCACGGTTGGCCTCCTCTTCCTTAAACAGATCCTCGCCCGTTTCGGCTCTCTGATGAAGACCGATGGATGGTTCCTCTTTGGCTGCGACGGCTCGAGGATACGCACCCCTCGGACGGAGGAACTCGAACGACATCTGGGCGATTCGGGAGTGGGCCGCAATTCCAAGTGTAAGACTCCCCAAGTTTGGCTCACCGCTTTGGTCCAGCTGTCGAGTGACATGCCTTGGTCCTGGTGGGTTGGCAAGGGAGACGCCAGCGAACGCAACCATCTCAGCCGTTTGATTGGCACGCTGCCCCTGGGTGCCTTGGTCGTTACCGATGCCGGCTATCAGTCCTACCTGCTGGCCTGGGAACTGGCGAATGCCGGGCATAGTTTTCTCATGCGTGCCTCGACGCAAACGAGTTTCTATGTAGCAGATGCGGCGAATAGGGCGGTCGAGTGCAAGGACGAGCAAGTCACCGCTGAGGAGATGGGCGGGTGGACGGAGGGGGAAGTGGATTATTGGCCCAAACGAGCAAGGGCGAACAGAAGCCGCTGAAAGTAAGGCTCATTCGGATAAGGGGGAAGAAAGGGAACGACGTGTGGCTGGTGACGAACGTGTTGGACCCGAAGCGGTTGCCGGTGGGGATGGCGGGGAAGTATTACCGAATGAGGTGGGGAAACGAGGGGTACTTTCGGAGCTACAAGTATACACTGAAGAAGGTGAAGGTGTCGGGCAGAACGGAGGCGGCGGTGCATCGAGAGGTGCTGGGGTCGATGCTGCCCATGTACTATTTCAGGAGACGGCCCCTTCCGCACCCTGGCGATCCGTTACAGTAGAATTACCCTGACAGTCACGGATTTTGGGGTGGAGGCCCTCAATGGCCCGAAATCAGGGGCTTCCGGCGCTCCACTGCTCCATCAGGGCGAGGGGAACGTTTCCCGAGCGCCGAACTTTCGGCGCTGTTAAGTGTTTACTGAGAAAGAACTTCCAGATATCGGTGCCGTAATTCGACACCTGTCGCCACCATGCCTACCCCAAAATCCGTGACGGTCAGGAATTACTAGACGCCTCGAAGACGGTCGCTGCCCTCGACGACTTCCGGGCGTTACTCCAATAACGGTATGGCTACCCGATTCGGGAGTTCGATCGGGCAGACTTCGAGGTCTTCTCGAGAATCAGGGGGCTCGCGAGGTCAGTGAACCACGAAGTGCTTTTCCCAGGAAGGCTCGACTCCCTACAGGCGATCATGCACACCATCCACTGTCCGACCTGCAAGCGAGTCCTCCACGCGCCGGACGAGAGCGGCGACCATCGCGTCACCTGTCCGGGCTGCAACGTGGCCTTCGCGGTCGTGGTAGAGGATGGGGTCGTTCGCGTGCTTTCCACCTCCATCTCGACTGAGGTGCCTTCCGAGAAGCCGACTCTGCGAATGGAAGTGGAAGAGCCGCCGGGGTTGCTGCCCGCACTCAACAGTAGCGTCTATGAGGACGAGGGATCATACCGGGCACGCCGGATCCACACACTATTCGTCTACAGTTTTCTCGGCAGTTTTGCCTTCTTCGGATACATGATTCTGAGTGACCGGGGAGCGCCAGCCGGTTGGTTGGAGTTCTTGGTTTTTCTGCCAGCCACCCTATTCATGGCTTGTTTGTTCGGTGGCTTCTTCAGTCTCTTGGTGGGAAATATCGTCTCATACAAGGCGGAGACTCACATGCGGGGCGATCGGGCCTTGCGCCGGATGTGGGAAGCGCTCGAGGTTGATGACCCCTCGCTCGAGGAGGAGCCAACCTCGACCTCCGGTCCCATCGACCGATTCCCCAACCCTTCCGATGTCCCGCTGAAAGATTCTCCTGCCTGATCGCGGACCCAAGCGGGCAGCGGATCGACATCGCCGTTCCCACCCCTCCTACAATGAGGATGTGTCGCCCGCATCGATTTGCCAGGAGATGTTCGCGTGAATGTGATGACTGAGCGTCCCACCACTCTGGCCGCCCTCCGGGCGGGCGGCTGGAAATCGCGTACCGTCAAGCAGGAGATCCGCGAGAACTTCCTCCGCCAGCTCCAGGGCGGGGCCCACCTCTACCCCGGAATCGTCGGCTACGACAACACCGTCATCCCCGAGATCAACCTCGCCCTGATCGCCGGGCACGACATGCTCTTCCTCGGCGAGAAGGGCCAGGCAAAGAGCCGACTCATGCGGTCGCTCGTCCGCTTCCTCGACGACGCCCTCCCGTACCTCGACCTCCCCGGCTGCCCGGTCCACGAAGACCCCTACAAGCCGATCACGGGCATGGGCAAGCGTTACCTCGCCGACCACCCGGAGGCGGATATCAAGATCGCCTGGTGGCCGCGCAAGGAGCGTTACGCCGAGCGCCTCGCGCCGGGGACGAAGTTCGCCGACGTGGTCGGCGAGATCGACCCGTCGAAGCTCGCGGCGGGCACGAGCATGTCCACCGAGGAGGCGCTGCACTTCGGCCTCATCCCGCGCATGCACCGCGCCATCTTCGCGATGAACGAGATCCCCGAACTCGACGAACTCGTCCAGGTCGGCCTCTTCAACATCCTCGAGGAGCGCGACGTGCAGATCCGCGGCTACCCCGTCCAGTTCGACCTCGATGTGCTGATCCTGTTTTCGGCCAACCCCGCGACGTACAACCGCTCGGGCAAGGTCATCCCGCAGCTCAAGGACCGCATCGGCACGGTCATCCACACGCACTACCCGCACGACCGCGCCCTCGGCATCGAGATCATGGAGGCCGAGGCCGGCGTCGAACTGGGTGGTGACTATCCCGTCATCGTGCCGCTGTTCATGAAGGAGATCATCGAGCAGATTTCGGTCATGGCCCGCAAGTCGAAGTACGTCGATCATGCGTCCGGCGTTAGCGCGCGGTTCTCGATCGCGAACTACCGCACGATGGTCGCCAGCGCCCGGCACCGTGCGGTTCGGCTCAACGAGAAGCCCGCTGTGCCGCGCATTAGCGATCTGGGGCATCTCTATTCGTCGTCGCTGGGCAAGCTGGAACTCGACATGATGGGCAGCCAGCAGATGTCCGAGCGCCAGGTTCTCGACGCGATCATCGCCGAGGCGATCAAATCGGTGTTCGCCGAGTACGTCGAGAAGACGGGCCTGGAGGAGATCGCGCAGATCTTCGGCAAAGGCGTCAAGATCGAGGTCGGCGACATGCTGCCGAGCAGTCATTACGCCGACCGGCTGAAGCGCGTGCCGCGCGCCTGGGAGAAGGCGTTCGAGGTCAACGCCTCGGAGAGCGAGCCGGTGCGGGCGTCGTGCGTCGAGTTCGTGCTGGCGGGGCTGTATGCGACGGATCGCATCTCGCGCTCGCAGAAGCACGGGCGGATCACCTACGAGACGCGATGATGATTTATGTTCCCCGAAGGGACGACGTTCGACGAGGCGGCCCGCGTCCTGCTGCGGCAGGGAGGCGGGCCGCTGCTCGCATGGCTCCTCGCCGAGTCGCCAGAGGCGTTGCGCTTTCGTGTATGGCTCGATAGCGTCTTGACGCTACCGGGCACGAAGGAGCGGCTCTGCGACGCGATCGCACGCCTCGAAACGCCCGAGGGCGCACCGCTGGCGCTGCTGGTGGAGGTGCAGACGAGGCCAGATGCCTTGATGTTCGGCCGATT
>JANXSH010000038.1 GCA_025356615.1 Planctomycetia bacterium
CTCAAGCAGATCGGCCTGTCGCTACACAACTACCACGACTCGAACAGTTCCCTGCCTCCGGGCAACTGGAAGCCGAACGGCTTCTCGTCCCTCAGCCTGCAACTGCCGTACATCGAACAGGACAACCTTTACAAGCAGATCGACTTCACCAAGCCGCAGGCCCAGAACCCGATCCCGAAGGCGTACACGCTCCCGATGTTCCTTTGCCCCTCGGACCCGCAGAGTTCGATCCCGACGGGATGGGGCGGGAACAACTACGTCGCCAACTACGGAACGGGCATCATGTGGGGCCAGGACGGCGCGGGGGCGAACGGCGTGTTCTACCACATCAGCACGCTCAAAGGTGCCAAGTTCGCCGACATCGCCGATGGTTTGAGCAACACCGCCGCCTTCTCCGAACGGCTCAAGGGCGACTGGAGCAACGCCGTCGTCTCTCCGCGAACGGACCTCATCAACCCCCAAGGGGTCTTCCCCACGACGCCCGATGAGGCGATGACCTTCTGCCGGGCCGCCGACGCCACGAACCCCGGCTTGCAGTGGTACTCGAACTACGGATCCAACTGGATCCAGGGCAACCAGGACACGATGTATACGCACGCCTCGATGCCCAACGACAGGCTGTGCGCCTTCCCGCAGAATTACACCCAGACGATGCCCGCCACCAGTGCGCACACGAACGGCGTCAACGTGCTCCTCTGCGACGGCTCCGTGCGGACGGTGACGAATTCCGTTTCCGTCGCCACCTGGAGGTCCATGGGGACGCGGAATGGCGGAGAGGTTCTCGGGGGCGATTTCTAAGCGCCCTCTGGTCACTGGGATGGGGGCGCGAACGCCCCCATCCCGGAGACGAGGTCCGACGCATCACGGAATAGAGAGGATAGAAGGACTATGAAACAGGCACTCTACAGGACTCTGGTAACCTACGCAGTCGCGTCGTTACTCCTCCTGGCTACGGGTTGCGGGGGCGGCTTGCCTCCCCAAACGGACCCCGACGTGGCGCGCGCGGCGCTCACGGCCGCGCTCGACACCTGGAAAGCGGGGGAGGCACCTGACACGTTGCGCTCGCGGACGCCCCCTGTCGATTTCAGGGATACGAGCTGGGACAACGGCAACAAACTGAGCAACTACCAGGTAAAGAGTGAGGAGCGCTCGGGGATGTCCGTTCGCTTCACCGTCGAACTGATGTTGAAGCAAAAGGACGGCGCGAGTAGCCAGCGCGTCGTGGTGTTCAACGTGGACGCGGGCAAGACCGTCGTCATCCGACCGGACTTTTGAACAATCGAATTCGTTGAGGAAGTGGGGATCGTCATGAGATCGTTACTGCTCGCCGCTACGTTCTTCGCCCTGACCGGCACGCCGTCGGCGCTGGCCCAGAAGAAGACGAGTGAAGAGGATTTCGCCAAGGCCAAGCCCGCGATCGGGGACACGATCCCCGACGTGACGGTCTACGACTCGGCAGGGAAGGAGGTGAAGACCTCCAGCCTGCGCGGCCACTACACCGTGCTGACCTTCGGCTGTCTGACGTGACCGCCGTTCCTGTGGAACGTCTCCGGTCTGGAGGCGGTGAATCGGGATTACAAGCCCAAGGGGGTCAAATTCTACTTCGTCTACAAGTCGCTCGCCCACCCCGAGTTGGCCGGCAACTATGTGCAACCCTTCACGCTGAAGGAGCGCCTCGCCCACGCCCGGCAGGCCGAGAAGCAACTGGGCGCGTCGATCCCCTGGATCGTGGACGCCATGGACAACCGACTCAAACGCGCACTGGGGGACCGCCCGAACTCGGAGTACATCCTCGACCCCAAGGGGCGCGTCGTCCGCAAGCGTGGGTGGAGCCACCCTGGACTCGTGCGGAAGGATCTCGAAACGCTCGTCGGCCCGGTCGAAAAGATCACCAAGGAGGAGGATCTCGGCTTGAAATTGGGGCTGCCGGTACGGGCCTCCGCACCGCGCGGCGTCGTTCCTCGGGTGACCCGCTCGGGCATGCAGGCGGTGGCGATGGAGCCGCGCATCGACCCCAAGGGGGAGCCGTTCTACGCCAAACTCCGGGCGGAGGCCGACGGCGACCTGCTCTCCGAAGGGGAGGGCAAGCTCTACCTGGGATTCCACCTCGACCCGTTCCACGATGGCCACTGGAACAACCTGAATCCGCCCCTGAAGTTCACCATCGAGGCTCCCAAATCCGTGAAGCTCGGCGGGCGAACCCGCGAGGCCGCGAAGGTGAAGGCTGCCAGCGACGCCGACCCGAGGGAGTTCCTCCTCGACGTGGAGGATTGGCCGGAAGACGAGCCGATCACGCTGACGGTAACGTACTCCGCCTGCGTCGGCAAGAAGACCTGCCACGCCGTACGGCAAGTCTACGTCCTGCACCGGCGGCGCGACCGGGACGGCGGCGGTGCCCGCGGTGTCGGGGCGGGCTTCTGGGAGCCGGAGGCGTTCGCCGAGCAAATGCTCGCGGGGAGCAAACTCGGCAACAAAGTGACCGAGGCGGAGGTGATGGGACTGATACGGCCGCACTTCAGGCATTTCGACACGAACAAGGACGGATACCTGGACCTCGACGAGTTGAAAGCCGTGGCGAAATGGCTGAACGAACACCACAAGCCCGGCCCGATGGCGAGGCCGAAGAAATGAGATCGGGCGTGGAGGCCGGGGTAGGAGATCCGAGCATGCGTTATCAATGGGTGTCGGTAACAGGAGTCGTCTTGCTCGCCACCCTGGCGATACTGGCGACGCTCTTCGCGGGCATCCGCGTGATGGGATATTGACCACGGGCGTGCCCGTGGGCCGAAATACGAACGTCGTCGAGTTCGCCCACGCATTCACGGCTCGGTGCGTGGGCGACCCTCGGAAGAGCCGGTCGGAATCAACAGGAGTATCGACCATGAGTGAAGATCCGGTGTTGGCGAATCAGAAGATGATTCTCGAGAATCAGAAGACCATCGTCGCCAACCAGAAGACGATCGTCTCCAACCAGGACGCGATCAAGAGCAACCAGGGAGACATCAAGACGAACCAGGAGAAGCTCGACAAGATCCTGAAGAATCAGGAAGAGATCCTGTCGAACCAGAAGAAGATCCTGGGCAAGTGATCGCCCACCCCAAGAGCAGAATGAGCCACGGATGAACACGGATAATGACCAAGAATGAATCGTCGAACCGAGTCGTCTCGAGTCTTTTATCCGTGTTCATCTGTGGCTAATTCTGGTTCTCCACAACTCTTGCTGAGGAGCAGGCGGGGAGCGAAGGAGCCGCGCACGAAGTAAGCGGTTGTCGAGGGAGCCGCGCACGAAGTGAGCGGTCGTCGAGGGAGCCGCGCACGAAGTAAGCGATTTGCCAGTAGCCCCTTACGGCGATGTACGCAGTGACAAGCGGCACTGACTCCCCGCCTGCTCCTCAGCAAGAGTGGCGGAGCACCAGGAAGCAGATCCTCGTGAGGCGGGGCGAAGACCTCACTCTCGGCCCTCTCTTCCCGCGAGAAGAAAGGGCTGGAGGTGAGGTCTCCACGTCACTCGCTCACCGAGGGCATGACCGGCTGTACCTTTGTTCCCTGCCGGGCTTCGATCCCGGCGAGGCGCTCGCGGAGGTGAGCGAGTTCGTCGCGGAGTTCGGCCCGCTGTTGCGAGGCGGCCCGGTGTTCGCGAACCTCCTGGAGGTCGTTCCGAAGTCGGCCACGCTGCTTGACCGCGTCGCGCTGCTGGTCGAGGAGTCCGTCGCAGCGCTGCTTGACCTCGACGATGCCCTTACGGTTTTCCTTGATCTCGTTCAGTGTGTTCCACAACCCCCGGAACCGCGACTCGCACTCGTCCTTGCGGACGAGTTCGCCGTTCAACTCGGCGAGCCGGGCCATCTCCTTGTGCATGTCCGTTTCGAGGTGGTCGAGCTGCCGGCCCACGTCGGCGATGTTGCCCGACAGGCTCTGGTAGGCCGTCATGACGATGAGCGCGGAGATGCTCAACACGGTGCCGCCGAAGACGCGCCAGAAGAGCGGGATCTTGGTCTCTTCCTTGCCCGAGTCCTGCGGCTTGCCCGACTCGGCCGACTGGCGGAGCATCTCCATCTGGACGGGTAAACTGTTGCTCGAGAGTATGGGACGTTCGGATCGATTCTGAGCCATGACGGAGCCTCCCTGTCGGAATGAGAGCCGGCCAGCACGCCGACGGGGGGACCATAGCGAGGGGGCTGATCGAGAGCAACCCCGAGTGGCCCCGCTCATCCCGCAGACTTACGCAGCCGCTCCAACTCGGCCTCCATGTCGGCGATCAGGCGAGTCTGGTCGCCGATCAGACGAGTCTGGTCGCCGATGACTTTATGAAGAGTCACGTTCTCCTTGCGCACCTGAACGAGTTCGGCCTTCAACTCCGTCGGGATCGGAAGTAACTGCCCTTTCCACCAGTACCTCGCCCATTCATCGACGAGCGCGATCGTCAGGTCGAGTTCGCGGATCGCATACCGTCCCGCGTCGTCGGGGTGTACGCTGATGTACTTGCCCCTTCGCTTGTTGAGCTTGAAAAGCGACAACTCCTGGGCGTCCGGGTAGAACAAGAGGTAGTAGGGAACCTTCAGTTCGGCCTCGTACTTGTCGTAGCTCTGTTGATAGTCCTTCCGACTGTTGCTCTTCGACACATACTCGAAGACGACGAAGGGCCGGGCGGGCTGGATCGGGATGGCGAAGTTCGTACTCACCTTGGGCTTCTTCTCGGCGACGACGACCATGTTGTCCGGCACGACCCGACGCATCTCGTTCTCCGCGTCGCGCCACTGGACCAGCAACTCGCTGTAGACATGCACGTCCGGTCGCTCGGCGGCGACGAGGTCGAGGCTGGCGACGGTGATCTTGCGCTGCGTGGCCTGGGCGACGGATTCCATGAAATGCTCCGGGTGCTTCTCCTTGAGATATTCAAGGTACTCCTCGGCGGCGTCGGCGAAGTACATCGGCGTCGTCTGGTATGAAGAGAGTTCTTTCACGGCCTTGTCCTCCTGGGGGATCTTCCCCTCGCAGTCTACCTACCGCTCACGAGAGGATCCAATAGCAAATCCCCGCTCTGCGTGGGCACGACCATCATGCGGGAGACAAACGAGGGGCCGGGGCGATACCGCCGAGGCGTCGGCACCAGGTGCGGCAGACGGCCCAACTGAGCAAGGCGGTGGCCTGGACCGGCCAGAAGAAGGGCACCATGTGCGGGAGCCACGGCCCGTAAGACCACATCATGATTCCCAGGACGGCACCCCACAGGCTCAGGAGGTAGAAATCCCAACGGTACGAGGGACGATCACGGAACAAGAGTGCCAGCGCGAAGAACCCAGGGGCCAGGAGCGGTACGAACCAGCGTATCGAACAACACTGCCCGGAGGAGTTGTTCGACAACGCCGCATAGAGCAGCCAGGTGCCGACGGCCCAGCCTGCTGCGAACAAGACTTCGGGCAACTCTTCGACCCGATCGCGGACGAGGATCACCACCGCCACGATCGACAAGAACATCGGAAGATTGTGCCCCAGTAGGCCCTTCTTCCCGGCGATCATCGACAAGGCATAGGGGGGGAAGCTCGCGAGTGTGTGATTGCAAATCCCGGTCATATTCGTCGAGTTGAACGGCGAGCCGGGCCAGAGGAATACGCGCGGGTCGCTACTCATAGGCCCGAACGACCCCGCGATCGAGTAGCAGATACCATGATGGGCCAGGAACCAGGGCAACGCGGCGGACCCAAAAACGAGGACGGGGCCGACTCGACGGCAGCGCCAGACGACCAGAGGGGCCAGGCAAGCGACCAGGACTGGCCCGACGCCCAAGTCGATCGTGTAGCACATCCCCGCCAGAGTGCCCAGGTAGGCGAACCGCCACCAGGACAGATCCCGCGACCAGGATGCCTTTGCCAAATAGGCCAACTCCAGGAACAGGGCCGCGCTCGCTCCGAGGAAGACGATATGGCCATTCGTGTGACGAGTGTACGCCAGTGCGAATGTCCCCAGGGCCATGCTCGCGGCCATGCCGAGCCGGAGGGGTAATGCCAAGCCGAATACGCAACCCAGGCGATAGGTGCAATATACCGCCACGACATAACTCAGACCGGAACTGACGACCGTCATAAGGTAACAGAACAAGTCCGGCCGAACTCTCGCGGTAGCCCCTCCGAGCCACTGCCACACCTCGTACATGCCCGCCTGGTACACTGCCAGGATGGGCGGCTTATCCGAATAGAAATCGCCATCGATCATGAGCTTGTCGAGCGTGCCGGACCGCATCAGACCTGCATCCGTCGCCCGGTACGGCGTGGGATCGCTCGGATGGAGAGGCTGGGGAACTTGGACGAAGCAGGAGCGATCGATCTTCCAGGTGTGATAATCGACCAAACTTTCGATCGTGGCCAACCGCGAACCGTCGTTCCAACCGCCGGCGTAAGGCAGAGCGCTTACCAGGGCGATCCCCGCCGCCGCGAGCAACACCGCAAGGTGTGGCCAACGTGATTCTCGAGCGGGTGGGATGAATTCGACCGTTGACATGTGCGTCCTCCAGGCCGAGAGCTGACTACCTACGAAAGCGACGTGGGGTATAGCATCCCGATTCGGGTCGGTCAATGTCGCGTCGAATGGTGGGGTGTGACTACGGACGTAGGCGAAGCCCAGCGATTGCAATCGCTGGGCTTGGGGCAGCGCCTCTCGAATGCCTACTCCCGTAGTCACACCTTGAATGGTGAATCGAATCTCCGGCCATTCCACACGTTACCAACCCGTTACACCCCTCCTCGACTCTTCCGGGTATCATGACGCATGTCCCGGCAGATCGCCGGTGACATCCACGGCCCGTATCGCGGTTTGCCCTTCTCTCGGAGGTTGATCCATGTCCTCCCGTAAAGTCCCTCACTGGCTTCGGACCCCCGTCGCTCTGGGGTTCCTCCTCTGCACCCTGGCCGGCGTCGCTTTCGCCTGGGCGGCCGCCGGGCCGCAGCCCGGCACCAAGGAGAAGGAGAAGGTCTCTCCCTTCCGGGCTGCCTTCCCGCGAACGGAAGCGGCCCGGAATCCCGTCACGCTCCAACTCCAGGCCGACGAACACAAGGTCGTCGGCTGGGTCAGTGGCACCCGCGATCACAGCGGGAAGAACGTCCTCGTCAAGGTCGGCGACAAGGCGCACGAGTTGACGCTCGACAAGGACAACTCTTTCACCTGGGAGTACAAGGTCGCCAAGTCGGCTCTCGCCGAGATCACCGTCGGCGACAAGAAGGACGGACTGTCCGGCTCCGTCTCCCTCTCTCCTCCCTCCGCATCGTCGGGACCGGCCGTCTTCTTCGTCGTGGACCGCACGGCCTACCGTCCGGGGCAAGTGCTTCACTTCGCGGGCTTCCTCCGTCAGCAGGATCATGCGGGAGTGTTCACCCCGGTCGCGGATAAGGATGTCGAGGTCGAACTGATCTCCGAACGCAAGCAGACCAAGGCCGTCAAGCTGAAACTCAACTCCGACAAGCTGGGCCGGATCGTCGGCAACTACACGTTCACCGATGCCGACGCCCTGGATCATTACACGCTGAGTATCCCCAAGTACAAGGGCACCGCGCGGGTCCTGCTCGGCGAGTATCGCAAGTCGAAGGTTCGCCTCAAGATCGCCGGGACGACCGAGGGGGAGAAGATGAAGCTCACCTTCGAGGGACTCGACTTCCTCGACAAGCCCGTCGTCGTCACCAAGGCCAGCTTCGCCGCCCAGATCGTCCGGCGCGGCAAGCAGAAAAGCCTGACCTTCAAGGCCGAGGACTTCGTCCACCATGAGCCGAAGCTGAATCCCATCGGCGATCTCGAAAGCCTATCCGAGGAGGATCTCCTCCTCCGGGAAGCGCAGACCATCAGCGGACAGACCTTCCCCGGCCTGGGCAACTACCCGCTTGCGCAATTCGGCAGCGAGATGAAGCCCGAAGGGATCAAGCCCGTCGAACACAAGATCGACCTAAAGAAGGAATGGCTGACCGGCGACTGCGCCCTCATCGTCCAGGCCGTGATTACCGATAGCAATGGCCGAGAGCAGCGAGCCTCGACCACGATCCAGATCGATGGCAAGGCGAGCGTTGGAGAGAAGAAGGCGCTCGCGCTGAAGCTCGCCCGGCAGCGATTCTTCACCACCGAGACCATCGAGGTCCGCGCCGAGGGCAAGCTCAGCAAGAAGGGCACGCTCATCGTCATGAAGCTGTCGTTCCAGTCGCCCAGCTCGGCCATCTCCGGGTTCGGGGCCAACGGCAACCCCTACTATGGCCAGCTGTCGGCCTACCGCTCCTACCGCTATCGGGCCATGCCTGCTCAGAATCTCACAGGTGCCGAGACGATTCGCCGGACGCTCGTGACGGCGGTCCCGTTCGATGGTGATCTTGCCAAGGTGAAGCTCGATCAGCCCGGTGCTTACAAACTCATCGCCGTGGTGCCCAAGGAAGACGGCACCTCGACGCAAGAAGAGACGACCATCGTCGTCAAGCGCGTCGAAGATGTCCCTCCGATCACGCTGAAGCTCGACAAGGAAGAGTTCACCTCGAAGGAGAAACTCACCGGCGTCCTCCAGAGTCGATTCGCCGACGCGCGGGCGCTGTTGACCGTGCGCGACAGCTCGGGCATCCGCATGACGAAGCCGATCACGTTCGCCAAGGGCATCTGCCGGCTCGACGAGACGCTGCCTGCGGGGCTGCACTACGGCTGCACGGTAGACGTGATCTACCCGGATGAAGCCTCGCATGCTTATGGCGCGCACGCCTTCACGCGCGTCGTGCCGGTCGATCAGATCCTGAATGTGAAGGTCGAGACGCCCGGCACCGTGCTGCCCGGCAGCACGGTGGACCTGACCCTGAGCGTGGACCGCAACGAGGCGACCGACCTCGTCGTCTCGGTCTACGACCAATCCTTGCTCGGCATCGCTGCAGACCGCTCGACCGACATCCGCAACTTCTTCCTGGCCGACGAGCGGGCGAACAACCGCCTCGACCAGGCGATGGTCAACCGGCGAGTCGGTGACGTGCGCCTGAAGGCGCTCTACGAGAAGGCGAAGAAGATGCTCGCGGCGGACGCTAAGGAGAAGCAGAAGAAGATGCCGCCGACCGAGCGGCAGGCGCTCCAAGACCTGATCTCCCGGCGGAATGCCCGGCAGGTCTACTCCATCGATATCGCGATGATGCTGCGCATCGCCGGGGTCGATGTCTTCCTGGCCCCGCACAACCACGGTTACAACTGGACCAAGGTCTTCGAGGTGGGCGAGAAGGATCGTCTCGTCGATCTCATGAAGCACGACCACGGCGGTTGGCACCTCGCGCCGCGCTTCGTCGGCAACACGCTGCTCCTCCACGAGACCCACACCAGCTACGTCAACCAGGGCTACAAATGGCATCCCGTCTACGGCTGGAATTACGGCTGGGGGGGCTACGGGTACGGCAACAATCTCTACTTCGATCAGGAAGGTTTCAACAACCTCGGTTCGTTCCAGTACCAGAGGGCCGGCGCGGCAACCTGGCGCGACGGGACATCGAACACGGTCCAGATGGCGAGCGGCAACTCGGTGCATTCGTTCATGCCCGAGGGCCAGGGCTTCATCTCGCACATGCCCCAGGGCGGCCCGGCCAT
Source organism: Planctomycetia bacterium (assembly GCA_025356615.1). GTDB lineage: Bacteria > Planctomycetota > Planctomycetia > Gemmatales > Gemmataceae > JANXSH01. Next base: position 9,583 of record JANXSH010000038.1, read on the forward strand.
GATGATGGACGCCGGCCCGGACCAGTCGCACATCAGCGTCCGGCGCGACTTCTCGGACAGCGCCTTCTGGAACGCCACGGTTCGCACAGATGAACAGGGCAAGGCGAAGGTGTCGTTCAAGCTGCCCGATTCGCTGACCAACTGGCAGGTCGTCGTGACGGCGATCTCGCCGAAGATGCACGTCGGCAGCGCCAAGGCGAGCTTCCGCACCTTCAAGCCGATCATGGTCTGGCCGATGCTGCCCCGCACGTTCACCGAGGGCGACAAGGTTCAGGTGTTCGCCAGCGTCCATAACCTTTCCGACGAGCCGCAACTCATCAAGGTCCGGCTCAAGGTCGAGAACGGCAAGGTTCTCACCTCCGAGCAGAGGGTCATCAAGGTCGAGCCGAAGTCGAACGCCCCGGTCTACTGGACGTTCACGCCGGGGTCGGCCGGGTTTACCCAGTTGCTCATGACGGCGGACTGCCAGGGCGGGTCGGACGCCTCGCTGAAGCGCCTGCCGGTCATCGCCGCCGCCGCCGAGCAGATCGTGACCGCCTCGGGCGGCGTCAAGAAGTCGGCGACAATAGAGATCCCCGAAGGCGTCGATCCGAAGGCGTCTCGCCTGGAGATCAGCTTCGCGCCGTCGCTGGCCGCCGACCTGGCGGACACGCTGAATTACCTCGTCGAGTACCCGTATGGCTGCGTCGAGCAGACCATGAGCCGATTCCTCCCGGCGATCAAGGTGGCGCAGATCCTCAAGCAGTTCGAGGTCAAGCACCCTGAGCTACAGAAGAAGCTGCCCGGCTGCGTCGCGGGAGGTATCAAGCGCCTGCTCGAACTCCAACAGCCCGATGGCGGTTGGGGCTGGAACGGCAACGGCGCGACGCACGAGATGATGACGCCCTACGCCCTCTACGGCCTGCTCCAGGCGGAGAAGGCCGGGTATCAGATCCCGAACGATAATGCCGTGAATCGCGGGCTGGACCGCCTCGGTGCGTTCATCAACAATATGGGCGATGCCCAGGCTTCGGATCGCGTGTACTGCATGTACGTCTTCAGTCATCGCAGGGAACTCGCGGACGGCTACTGGACGTGGCTCGAGACCCTGTCCAAGAACAAGAAGCTCTCGGACTACGCGCTCGGCCTGGCGCTCGAGATGGCGACCGCGAAGAATAAGAAGGCGCTGGCCGACGAGCTGGTGAAGCAACTCCGGGCGCGGGCGAAGAAGTCCGGCGACCATGTCTATTGGGAGACGGCGGGCTTCTCGCGCTGGGGTGACGACAAGTTCGAGGTGACGGCCCAGGCGCTCCGGGCGCTGGTCGCTTACGACCGCAAGGATCCGCTCATCGACGGGACGCTGGTGTTCTTCGCGGCGACCAAGCGCGGCGACCGGTGGAACTCGACGAAGGACACGGCGATGATCCTCTACGCCCTGACGGACTACCTCGCCCGGACGGACTACAACCCGGCGGCGAGGAAGGATCTGACGGTGTCCGTGAACGGCGGCAAGGCCCAGGTCGTCGCGTTCGACAATCAGTTGACGAAGAAGATCACCATCCCCGGCGACCAGATGAAGGTCGGCAAGAACACGCTGACCTTCGACACGGAGATGACCGGCGTCCTCTACCGGGCCGTGTTCAAATACTGGAAGACGGGCCGGGACATCGCGCCGATGAACCAGGGCATCGAGGTGACGCGCACCTTCCACCTGCTCGACGACAAGGGCGCGATCACGAAGGAGCTGAAGAGCGGCGACACGGTGCCGCGCGGCAGCTACGTCGTGAGCGTGGTCAACGGCAAGCACCGCCTGCCGGTGAACATGCGCTATGTGCTGGTGGAGAACCCCAAGCCGGGCGGCGGCGAGACGGTCCCGGCCGACGACGCCAGGTTCGCCGCGCAGCATCAGCAATGCACGCACCATGTGCTTCGCGAGGACCGCGAGGCGATGACGTGCTTCCACCACGAGGAGACGCCGCAGGCGTTGAGCGACCGCAACGTCTTCCTGGCGGAGTTGGCCGGGGAGTTCGTGGTCGCGCCGGCGAAGATCGAGCTGATGTACCAGACGGAGATGCGCGGGCACAGCGGGACGTTCGTCCTGAAGGTCGCGGAGAAACAAGCCGCGAAGTGACGTGAATCGAGGAGTAGAGGACGGCCCAGGTCGCCCTCCACGAAAGCCCAGCGGCTGCAACCGCTGGGCTTTGCCTTTCCCCTGAACCCTCCAAGTCGGAGATCCTATAATGACGACCACGAAGTCACTCAGGGGGGCAAGGTATGAAAATTCTCGTCATCGACGTAGGCGGCACCAATGTCAAGGTGCAGGTGGGCGGTGTGGGGGAGATCCGCAAGATACCCAGCGGCATGGAATTGAGCGGACAGCTCATGGCGGACTCGGTCAAGCAGTCTACCGGCGACTGGGACTTCGACGCCGTCACGATCGGCTACCCCGGCCCGGTGACGGGGGGGCAGATCGCCCTCGAGCCGGTCAACCTCGGCAAGGGCTGGCAAGGGTTCGACTTCGCCGCCGCCTTCGGCAAGCCGGTCAAGATCATCAACGACGCGGCGATGCAGGCGCTGGGGAGCTACCAGGGCGGGCGCATGTTGTTCCTCGGCCTGGGCACGGGGCTGGGGAGTTGCATGATCCTCGACAACGTGATCGCCCCGATGGAACTCGGACACCTGCCCTACAAGAAGACCCGGACGTTCGAGGAGTACGTCGGCAACGCCGGCATGAAGCGAATGGGTCGGCGCAAGTGGCAGGCCGCGCTCCTCGACGTGATCGCCCGACTCCGGGCGGCACTCTTGCCGGACTACGTCGTCCTGGGCGGGGGCAACGTCAAGAAGCTCGACGAGATGCCCCCGGCGTGTCGGATGGGCGACAACGACAATGCGTTCCTCGGTGGCGTGCGCTTGTGGGAGTACCGATAGGCCAGGGTTCGCCTCTCTTTCGTATCTTCGCTGGGCGGTCGAGTCGGCGATCTTACCAGGCTCGCGTCCCTGTGCGTAGTCGTCGCATCTTCCCACCCCTGTGGCACTTCCGGGCGGGTCGCGTTGACTCGTCGGGGGTGTGTCGCTAGGATGCCATCGCCTCACGATTCTTCTTGCCATGTCATTAGACTGCCCTCCCAAATACCCCGAAAGGATTCCGCTTCCCATGAAGCATATTCTTACTCGCTTGATTTTCATGCTCGCGGTGGTTGCGGCGCTGGGCGAATCCACCGCTCGGGCCGAGCTCGTAGACTTCTCCTATGCGTGGTCCGTCCAGCCCAGTGCCGTCCTCCCAGGCGGTACGGGCAGCGTGCAAGTCTCGCTGACCCCCAACGCCTCGTCGAGTGGCACCTTGGGCCTTTCGACGCCAATCCCAATGGCCACTCTTACGACCACCAGCACGGCGTCGGCCGGGTCGCCGGACTCCTTCAACAACCCGTTTAGTCTCAAGCTCTCGCTGACGGACACGGCTTCCGGCAACACCGGCACCCTCTCGTTCGGTGGGACGATCTCGGGCACCTTGACCTTCGACAGTTCCTTGCTGACCGGCAAGTTCGACAACCCGATGCAGGTTCTGCACCTCGGCACGCACGACTACGCGGTCACGATCGACACCCCCAACTTCGGGTTGCAAAAGCCGAACTCGGACGGCAACACGCTGATCGGCGCTTTCGTCCTCGTCACGAACACGAGCAACACGGGCGGCGGCGGCGGTAATGGAGGTGGTGGCAATCCGGGGCCGACCCCGGACGCCCCGGAGCCGTCTTCGCTCGTTCTGGGCGGCATGGCCCTTGCTGGCCTCGCGGCCCGTCGCTGGTCGCGCCTGAAGAAGCAGGCGGTCTAACGTCTCCCCTCGCCCCTCGCGGAACTGTCCCCATGACCGAATCGGTTTCCGGAGACGCCGGGCATCACGTTTCCGTGTTGCCCGACGAAGTCCTCCACTACCTGGCCCCCGAGCCGGGACAGGTCATCGTCGATGCGACGACGGGTGCGGCGGGGCACGCCCGCTTGATCGCCTCCGCCGTCGCCCCGACGGGTCGGCTGATCGCCCTCGATCAGGACGGCGCGATGCTGGACCTGGCGAGGGGCCGATTGCAGGGGCTTCCCGCGACGCTGGTCCAGGCCAGTTTCGCGGAGTTGCCTCGGGTTCTCGCCGATCTCGGCCTGACGCACGTCGATGGCGTGTTGGCGGACCTGGGGATCTGTTCGGACCAGTTGGACGACGCGGCGCGTGGCTTCAGTTTTGGCCGATCGGGTCCGCTGGACATGCGGATGAACACGGACGAAGGAGAGCCGGCGCGTGACCTCATCCACCGACTCACCGAACGCGACCTCGCCGACCTCATCTACGAGTACGGCGAGGAGCGGTTCAGCCGGCGAATCGCGAAGCGCATCGTCGAAGTCCGCCACAAGGAGCCGATCGAGACGACCGAGCAGCTCGCCGCCATCGTGCGGCGCTGCGTGCCCCGGTCGCCCCGCAAGCCGGGGATCGACCCGGCGACGCGCGTCTTCCAGGCGTTGCGGATCGCGGTCAACGGGGAGTTGACCGCACTCGACCGACTGCTGGAAGACTTGCCCTCTGTTTTGCGTCCAGGCGGAAGGGCGGTCCTCATCAGTTTCCACTCGCTCGAGGATCGCCGCGTCAAGCAGGCGTTCAACGATACGAACCTCTGGGACCGACTGACTCGTAAGCCCGTCGTCGCCTCGCCCCGCGAGACGCACGACAACCCCCGGTCGCGCAGCGCCAAGCTGAGGGCGGCCCGGCGTGTGATGATCGAACCCCCCCTCGACCCAAGAACGTGACGGTTCGGACCCCGACTCCGGGGGCCACCGTCCTACAGATAAGAGGAGCCAGGATGGTTACTCGCAATTCTCGCTACGCATGGATGACCCTCGGCGGGCTGTTGTGCCTGTTCGGCCTCGCGATGGCGTGCAAGCTGCGCGACGGCAACCGGGCGATGGCTCGCAGCGCCCCGCTCGTGCCGGTCGCCGGTGAAACGTCCGAGCCGCCCCGCGCCATGCCGTCCATCGGCAGTGCGTTGCCCGACCTCTCCCCGCCGAAGTTCGAGATTCCCCCGACCCCGGACGTGACCCCGGCCGCCGCCGTGTTGCCCAACACGCCGACGCCGCCCGTCACAGGCTCGGCGAGCCAGCCGATCCTGATCCCTGCGGGGGGAGTGCCGCCGAGTGCGCCTCCGTTGGGCATCAACCCGCCGGTGCCTTCGCCTCTGCCAGGTGTGGCTGACCTCACTCCCCCACCCTCGCCGGTGATCCCGGCTCCGGTGCCACCGCCCCCGCCAGTGACTCCGCCGTCTGCCCCCGTTGCCCCTCCGGCACCGAACGCGCCCGGCGAGCCGCCCTTGGCTCCGACCCCTGGCCCGGTGATGATGTACAAGGTGACGCGGGTCGGCGAGACGTTCAAGACGCTGGCCCGCAAGATGCTCGGCACGGCGGAGCGCTGGAGCGACATCCACAAGCTCAATCCGACCCTCCCCGCCGACGTGACCCTTATCACCGGGGCGACGGTCCGCCTCCCGTCGGACGCCTGCATCACGGAGGAAGGCGAAGCCCTCCGCGCGTTGCCGACGCTGCGTCCTCGGACGGTGCCGAAGGCCCGCGCCGTGTTGCCGCTGACCGGCACGTTCTCATTGACGCTCGATGACGCGAAGGGTCTGACGCTGCCCCGCGCCATCCAGCAGCAGTTCGGCATGTGCGACACCGTCCTCGTCTCGCCCGGCTCGGATCGCTGCCTGTGGATCACGAACCAGGCCCACCTCGACCGCCTCCAGGCCAAGCTCGACAAGTCGCCGGCCCGTGAGAGCGACGTGCGAGGATTCAAGCGCCTGTACTACGCCCAGACGGTCAAGTGCCCCGTGAAAGAGGGCCGCGTGCAGATCACCGAGAAGCTCGCCCAATTCGCGGACCTCGGCGCGGAAGTGGTGCTGGTCGGAATCGACGACCACTTCGAAGTCTGGGACGCCGCCCGGTGGAAGAAGTACACGCAGACGAAGAAGGCGATCATGACGGAGGAGTGAGCCGGATCGATCCTGAGAAGACGACGACCAGGGGGCTAGAACGCCCCCTGGTTGATGGCGTTTGACGGCCGAGGGGGCCGTCGGAACGTTTTCCTAACGCAGAGAGGGGGGCGATATGACCAGAGAGAACAAGGCGGGATTCGCCATTGCGGGGGTGTTTCTCACCCTCGTCGGGACAGTCGTGACGATGAAATGGCGTGATCCATCAAGCCAACGCGGGCTGGCGATGAGCGTCCCCGCCATCGAGTTGGAGCCTGAACCGCCCATCGTTCCGAAGGTGCAACCGAAGGGATCGACACCGGTGGCGAAGGCCGAGCCTGCGAAGAAGGTCATGCCCCCGAAACCAGCGGAACCGAAGTCTCAGAACCCTAACGCGCTGCCAGCGGTGAATGTTTTCGCAATGGTGAATGGGTCGGCAAACGATGTGGAGAAGAATGGGCCGCCCGCTGCGAACGACTCGCAGGCAGATCCGGCGAAGCCAACTCCTCTGACTCTCGACGAGCTTCCCACCTTCGAGGAGATGTATAGCAAAGTGACGGGGCCAATGCTGAGTACGCGCCCAGCCACGACCAGCATCGCTTTGCAATCGGAGCAAGGGAGCGAACTGATTCCGGTAAGGAATGAGATAGAAATTCCCTCGCCCTCAGCATCAACACAAACTCCTCCTCCCCCGTCCCCGCCAGGGGTCGATGGCCCTTCACCTGCGATCCTCCCCGCGATGCCGGGACAGACTCCCGCACCACCGCCTTATAATCCCAACGGTGGCGATCTCACGCCGCCCGCCCCCGTGATACCACCAGCGACCCCTGCGCCCTCGTTGCCAGGCATCGCATCGCCTCCGATCCCCGGCGTTGGCGACAGCACGCCAACTCCAGTACCTCCGGGAACCTCACCGCTACCGCCCATTTCACCGACGCCGGAAGTTCCGCCTGGAAGACCCCTTGCGCCGTTCACTCGCATGGGACCTCCAAAGCCTACCGCAGAGGAATTGTCTTCCAGCCTTGTGTCTCCTGCCCCAACGGTGAAACCTGCCGCTCCGGGCATCGAACCCATCACTGCTCCACCTCCGACTCCTGGTGAGCCTCCCTCGATTTCCCCCGCACCGCCGGAATACGTCTCCACCCCTACTCCTGGTAGCATCGGCACTCCTCCACCGCCGATCCTGGAAGTGAAGCTCGATCCGACCCCGATGCCGATCCCTTCCGTACCTCTTCCGCCGAAAAAGGAATCGACGGAAAAGACATCGTCGGACGCTCCCGCCGAGAACAGCCGTTTCGTTCCTTCTGGCGTGAGCATCTCGGCCCCGCGGGTTGGGACGAAACCTTCCGGCACGGGGCCGGATGCGCTGAACGCCGCGAACATCGCCCCCACCAGCGGGAGGGAGTCGCCGCCGAATGGCGGTCCGCCGCCCATCCTTCCGGCTAAGGTAGAAGAACTCAGGCCGGTTGCCTCGATGGCAACGCTGACGCCGGTTCCCAGCCCGGCGAGTGGTAACCAGTCCGGCCTACCGACCAGCGCTCTGCCGATTGCCCGAAGCAGCGAGAACCAGGTAGGGGGGGGCATCCCGGCAGCGGCCCCGAATCGTCCGAAGGTGAATCGTTTCGACACGCGCGGCGTTGATTGTCAGCAGGGGGACACCTGGGAGTCGCTCAGCGAGAGGCACCTACTGACCAAGGGATATGCCCAAGCCCTCCGCGCCTTCAACGTGCAGTATAGCGGGCAGAAGCCGAGTATCCGGGGCGGGCAGCCCCCCCAGAGGGGGGACACGGTCTTCGTCCCCTCGACGCAGGTTCTGCACGAAGATTTCCGCGAGTACCTCCCCAAGTGATCGGGCGGGACGGGGTGCGTCGAGTCGATCGGGCGCACCCTTCGTTCGATACCGAGTTGCCTTGGCGTGCGATAAGAGGTAGGATCAAGACAACTGCCTGCTCATCCCACCTTGGAGCTTCCGAATGTCGAAACATCCGACCGGCCATCGGCACGCCGTGGGCCTGACGCGGCGCGAACTCTTGCAGGTCGGCTACTCGGGGCTGCTCGGGATGGGGTTGCCGTCGTTGCTCGCCCCTCGAGCGCGGGCGGAGCCCGGGAAGGGCCGACGCGCCAAGGGCGTGATCCTCGTCTTCCTCACGGGTGCCCCCAGCCACCTCGATATGTTCGACCTGAAGCCGGACGCCCCGGCGGAAGTGCGGGGCACGTTCCGGCCCATCGCCTCCCGCACGGCGGGGATGCGGATCTGCGAACACCTGCCCCGATTGGCCGCGCGGTCCCACGAATTCGCCGTCGTCCGATCGATGACGCACAACCTGCCCAGCCACGAACACGCCACGCACTTCGTCCTCACGGGCATCGACAAGATGCCGCCGGGGGCCACCCACATGGCCTCGCGCCACGACTGGCCCTGCTACGCCTCCGCGCTGGACTACCTCCGCCCCCGCCGGGACGGCATCCCCAACGGGGTCATGCTCCCGACGTACCTGAACAACGGCTACGGGTTCTCGGGACAACACGCCGGCTTCCTCGGGCCGAAACACGACCCCTGGCACTCGAAGCAGGACCCGAACGACCCGAACTTCCGCGTCGAAAACCTGAACCTGCCCGTCGGCCTGTCGGTCGGCGACCTCGACGACCGCAAACAGCTCCTCGCCCGCGTGGATCGGCAGCGGGCCGGCCTCGATCGCTCCCGCGAGATGGCCGAGTACGGCACGCAGCAGCAACAAGCCCTGTCGATGCTGACCGCCAGCGCGATCGCGAGGGCGTTCGCCATCGACCGCGAGCCGTCGCGCGTCCGGGACCGCTACGGCCGACACCCGTTCGGGCAATCGCTGTTGCTGGCCCGGCGACTCGTCGAGGCGGGGGTGCCGATCGTCCAGGCCAACATGGGGTCGATGAACAACTGGGACACGCACAACAACAACTTTGGGCAACTCAAAGATCGGCTCCTGCCCCCGCTCGACCAGGGAGTCGCCGCCCTGCTCGACGACCTCGGGACGCGCGGGCTGCTCGACGAGACGCTCGTCGTGATGCTCGGCGAGTTCGGGCGGACGCCGAAGATCGGCGGCAACGTCGGCACGCCGAGCTACGTTCCCGACGGCCGGGACCACTGGGCGGGGGTGTTCTCCGCCCTGTTCGCCGGGGCAGGCGTGCGCGGCGGACAGGTGATCGGCAGCTCGGACAAGATCGGCGCGTACCCGGCGAACAGTCCGTACTTCCCCTCCAACCTCGGCGCGACGATCTACGACGCCCTGGGGATCGACCCGAAGGCGGCGATCGCCGACCGGCTGAACCGCCCGATGCAGTTGAACGAGGGCGACGTGATGAAGGTGTTGTTCACGGGGGCGGCGGGGTGATCGGCACTCGATGAGTCGGGGCGGCTCCTTGCGGAGCAATCGGGAGTGCGATAGAATCCAAATCACCCTACTTTTCATCCGCATGAGCCATTGCCAAACAAGTACGAACTCAGAAAGGAATGAATATGGGTCCACTCGGCTGGGTGAACCCCATAACCTCACCGATCGGCCAGTTTCAGAGGGGTCTCGATCCCGAGCAGTTACTTCCCAGCCGAGACGATCTCGTTCGGCAACGATTAGAATTCCAACGCAGATTACTGCAATCAGGACAGCAGCGATCGACACCGATCAAGGTGACCTACGAAGGCGTTATCTGGGATGGGCACCACACCATTCGAGCCGCTGCGGAACTCGGGATCCGCGTCGATGTTCTCGTGGTAGCCCAGCGCGTCCCACCTTCGGGTCAGACGATTTTGCAACTTCCCGTGAGGTAATGAGCGATGACTCCTTCAACAGATACCACCCGGATCCTATTGAAGATCCTCGAACTCGCGACGCTGCGCATCCGTGCGGCAGGTTGGGCCGGTGATGCCCGCCGATGTGCGATCGAAGCCGACCACATCCACAACTTGCCGAACCTACTCATGGCACCCTCCGCATCACTCCTGAGCTTTTACTGGGATGTCGAGAAGCCCGCCTTCGAGTCGGAAAGTAGGGATGCCGGTCTCGCGATGTTTCAGCCCCTCTGGGATGAATTGCGATCGCATGTCTCCGAGTCTTCCACTGCGGTTGCCTGAAGCAGCCCGAACGCCACGATAGACCACACCGAGATGAAGACCATGAAATCGAAGTCGATCCAGGGCCAATCCGCCTGCGTCATCGCCCTGGTGGTGTGCGCCCTCCTGGTCATTGCGGCCGTCCATCACGGGCAGCCCACGACGGCCCAGGAGCCTCGCGCGGATGACCACGCGGCGAAATATGCCACGGTGGTCCAGCCTCTCGTCAAGAAGTATTGTCTCGCCTGCCACTCCACGAAGGCCAAGAAGGGCAGCCTCGATCTCGAGCGGTTCGACTCGATCGCCCATGTGAGGAAGGGACTCAAGCCCTGGCAGCAGACGATCGAGATGCTCGAGGCAGGCGAGATGCCGCCCAAGGAGAAGCCGCAGCCGACCGCCGACGAGCGGAAGCAGCTCGTCGCCTGGATCCGCACCTTCCTCGACACAGAGGCGCGGGCGCGGGCCGGCGACCCCGGAGACGTTCCGCTCCGCCGGTTGAGCAACGCCGAGTACGACTTCACCGTCCGCGACCTGACGGGAGTCGATCTCCGCCCGACGCGCGAATTCCCGGCGGACGGGGCAGGCGGCGAGGGGTTCACGAATGCAGCCGAGTCGCTCTCGGACATCTCGCCGGCCCTGCTCACCAAGTATTTCAACGCCGCCAAGGAGGTCGCCGACCACGCCTTCCTTTTGCCGGACGGGTTCCGATTCTCCCCCACGAAGACCCGACGCGACTGGACCGATGAGAGCATCGCCCGATTGCGCGCGTTCTACGCCGAGTTCGCCCCCGAGGGTCAGTTGCCCTTCGTCCCGTACCTCGTCGCCACGATCCGACACCGCGACGCGCTGATCGCCGGGAAGACGACCCTGGCAGAAGTGGCACGGCAGGAAAAGCTGAACCCGAAGTACCTCGGCGTGCTGTGGCAGACCCTCACGGACAAGACGCCTTCCCACCCGCTCGATCAGATTCGCGCCCGCTGGCGAACGTCGTCCGAGAAGGACATCCCGGCGCTGACGGGTGAGATTCGGGCGTGGCAATCGGCACTCTGGAAGGTCGTCCTGATCGGCAGCTACCGCTACGGCAACACGGTCCGGGCGGTCGCCAACGACCCCGCCGCGAGTGCGTCGCAGCCGATGCGACTCGCCCTCGCCCCCACCCCCGGAGAGACCGATGTCGTCCTCCACCTCGTGACCCGCGACACGTCGCCCGGCAAGGGCGGCAATGTCGTCTGGCAGCGGCCTCGGTTCGAGAGGGCCGGCAAGCCGCCGCTGCTCTTGCGCGACTACGCGACGTTCGGCCCCGCCTACGAAGTCGATCTCGCCACGGTGTTCGCGGACACGGCGAAGTACCTCGGCGCTGCCGCCGAGTCGGCCCACGACCGGAAGCTTTC
>JANXSH010000042.1 GCA_025356615.1 Planctomycetia bacterium
CTGCGTGATCGATGAACCTGCCGAGGACATCAGCGTTGTGTTACCAGCCCCCCCGAGCATGAAGATGCTAGTGCCGCCGCTGGACGTGATCGTCGAGTTGCCGGAGCCCCCGGTCAGCGTGATACTCGACCCGCCCGAGGACGAGATCGAGCTGTTGCCGCTGCCCCCGAACAGTTTTACGTTCGATCGGCCAGCCGCGATCAGCTGGTCGTCGCCGCCACCGCCGTAGAGCTGGCTATTGTCGGACGCGAACAGGACATCGGACCCCGCCCCGCCGATCAGAACCTGGAAAGACCCGCTCAGGTTGATCGAACTGCCGAGGGCGATCGTCTGGTATCCGGTCAGGTTCAGATCGACTTGGACACCCTCTGTGGTCGATGCGAAGCTCAGGGTGTTGTTCTGGCTCGAAGGCAGTGCTTCGACGACGATGCTCGCACCGGGGTTGATCTGGAAGAGATTGCTAGCGGCGCTACTGGCCCTGAGCGTGTCGTAGCCGTGGGCAATCAGCGTATCGGGGCCAGAACCGCCGATGAGCAGGTTGTTGCCCGAGTCGCCTTGGAGGACCGTTGGGCCAGCTCCGCCGTAGAGCGTGGCGTGATTGCCGACCGCAGCCAGCACAACCGTCACGTTCGGGGACAACGAGCTGCGGGCGTCGATCGTCACACCATCGGCCAGGGCGATTCCCAGGATCTGACCCGAGGCCGTAGTGTCCGAGTGCAGGACGAGCGTTGACCCTGCGACATCGTCCACCTGGATCGTCGAGGTTGCGGTCCCCGCGCCGTTTGCTCCGTCGGTCACTGTCACCGAGACGGTGTAGGATCCAGTGAGGCTCCCCGTGAACGAGAAGTCCGGGCTGGTCGTCTCGTAGTGCGTGATCTGGTAATCCGAGCCGGTCACTGCCCATGCGTAGGTCAGATTGCTCGCACCCGGATCGACGACGCCGGCGGTCAGGGATACGGCCAGGCCGTTCGTGCCGATGATGACATGCGTCCCCACCGCGTTCAGGATCGTGACGATCGGTGCTTGGTGCTTGACCTCGAACGCAGCCGTGGCGAATGTACTCTGTTCGAGCGAATTGGTCACAGTCAAGATTACGCTGTACGCCCCCGCTGCGGTTGGCGTGAACTCGATCGTTGGCCCGGTCCCTTCGCGGTGATACGATTGCCCATCGACGGACCAGTTATACCGGAGCGGCCCCGCAGCGGCGAGGTCGCCTGCGAGTCGGGCGACGAGTAGGAGGTCGGTCCCGGCATCGACGGTGGATGGCAGGCCGCCGATGGACACCGTCGGCAGGACCGGCAATGCCTGGAAGATGCCGGTCTGGTTCAGGACGCTGCCGTCGGACCCGACTGCCGCGACGGTCACACGGTACGGCCCCGGAATCGTTGGCCGGAAGGTGAAGCTCGACGCGATCACATGGTACTCTCGGAACGCGGTCGCCTGTCCCGTGATCGTCCAGGTGAAGTCATACGTCACGTTGGCAGGCGGGGCGGTCACGACGGCCTGGAACGTCCCTTCGGAGCCTGCCTGGAGGCCCGGCGAGGCCAGCGACAACGTCGCTGGCTGGGTCACGGGGATGGTGAGGCTGGTCGAGCCTCCTGCGGTCTGGCCGTTCGCGGTCAATAGCACCGTGAGCGTGCCGGCGACTGTCGGCGTGAAGGGAAACGGCTGACCGGGGATGGTCGTGCCCTTCTGCACGGAGCCATCGCCACTGTTGAACACGAGCCAGGACAGGCTGTACGTCTCCGCATCGCCCGGAGCGCTCGCCGCTCCGAGAAGGGTGATGCTGTGGCCCACCGTCGCCGGCCCGATCGCGCCGGTGATGCTCACCGCCGGCAGCGCACTACCTACCTGGACCGTCACCGGCACCGCCGACACGCTCGGACTGTGGCCGTCGCTCGCCGTCAGCTCGATGGTGTAGCTACCCGGCAAAGCCGGCTTCAGGGTGTAGTTGGTCTCGTTGCTCGTGTCGTACATCTGGCCGTTCAGGCTCACGGCCCAGACGTAGTGGAGGCCTGGCACTGGATTCGCGGGTGTCAGGGCGATCGGCTGCCCGGCCGTCCCTGTCTCTCCCACTTGGATCACCGGAACGGGGACAGCGTGCGCATCAGCGCTCACGGCGATGGACGTGGTGGTCGAACCCTGGACATTGCCGCTCGACGTAACCGTGAGCGTCACCGTCACCAACCCCGCCGCCATCGGCGTGTAAGTGAAGGTCGCGTCACTGCTCGTCGATTTCACGCCATCGCCACTGCTGAAGACGGTCCACTGATACCCATCGACGGTCTCTGCTGACCCGGTCGGCGTGCCGTGGCCGATCAGCGTCACCGTGTGGCCGACCGTAGCGGCAGTCGGCGCATTCTGGATGGTGGCCGTCGGCGGGGTGCCGCTGACCAGGATCGAGGTCGAGGCGAAAGCGGATTGTCCGAGGTCGTTGCTAACGGTCAGATCGATTTCGTAGATACCCGAGGCACCAGGCGTGAAGGTGAAGACGCCCGAGCCGCTGGTCTGGGTGAGGACACCGTTCACGCTCCAGGAGTACGTCAGCTTTCCGCCCAGACCGAAATCGATGGCGTCGTTGGCGAGTGTGATCGCCTCGCCCGCGCGCCCGTTCGCTGGCGCACCGATCGGGTTAGCCACCGGCGTGCTGCCGGCGACGAACACGAACGCGCTGCCGACGCTGACCCCACCGCCGCTGTCGCGCACCGTCAGGGTGATGACGTAGGAGCCTTCGGTCGGCGGCTGGAACACGAACGTCTGCTCGTCCGTCGTGGTGCCTGCCGGGAGGGGGAACGCCTTGCCGTTGCGGGTCACGCTCCAGGCATACGAGGTGACAGTCGCGCCGGTCGAGGCGATAGGATTCCCGGTCAGCGTGACGAAGTCACCCGGCGACACGATGCCGGTCGGCGGCAACCCCGTGAGGACGACGCCGGCACCGGGCGTCCCGGCGGTGAACGGAACCGACCTGGTGACAGCGCTGGGGCCATCGCTCACCGTCAGGGTGACGACATAGTCGCCGGTGTGATCCGCAGGGAAGCGGAACGTCGGCTGGTTCGTCGCGATATTGGCCGGCAGCACGACGGGTACACCGCCCTTGGTCACGCTCCATGTGTAGGTGAGAGTCGGCGTGCCGGGGTTGGCATCGGTAACGTCGCTCGAGAAGAGGGACTGAACGCCCACGACGCCCACGCTCGGCCCGTTGAGGATGAGGGTCGGCGGGACATGGCTCAGGACGGTGGTGAAGGTCGGTGAGAATACGGATGTGTTGAACGTCGGGACGGTCAGCGTCGTCGTGAACGTCTGGGTCGTGCTGCTCTCTCCGGGCAGTACCATCAAGAACAGGGCCAGACCCGTGGCATCGGTCCCGGCTGACACCGACCCGAGGTAGTGTTGCCCGTCGGTCCCTGTGTCGTTCGAGAAGTAGTCGATGTAATAGGTCGTGTTGGCCTGGCCCAGGAGCGTCCCCTCGACGAGCGTGCTTTCGGAGCCGGTGGTCACGTCGGCGGTGATCTGCGGTAACGGGGAATAGGAGACGGCCCCGCCGGTCAGCTCGATGCCCACGCCGAAGGTGCCGCTGATGGAGTTGCCCCGGACGGCGTTGTTCGTGGTGGTCGAGCCGTCGATGTGGACTCCGGCGGTGCCGAGGTAGACGATGCGGTTGCCCGCGCTGAGGGCCGACCCGCCGATGACGTTGTTCGTGGCACCGTAGCCCACGAAGACGCCGTCGCCGCCGTTGGGCAGAGCCGAGTCGCCAGCCCTGTTGGTGCCGATTCGGTTGCCCGCCACGACGGTGAACGACGCAGCGATGAGTACGCCCTGATTCGTATTACCGCTGATGAGGTTGCCCGCGCCTGAGTCGACACTGCCGATGATATTGCCCACCGGGCCGCCGCCGGCGACCTCGACGCCGAGGTCGTTCGCGATCGCATAGGTGCCGGTAGCATCGGTGCCGATGTAGTTGCCCTCGACGACGTTGTCGGCGGCGCTTTGCCCGAGTACGCTGTAGGCGATGATGGCCACACCTGCGGCGGCGTTGCCGCTGATGAGGTTGCCCGCGCCGGCGGCGGTGCCGCCGATGGTGTTGCCCGATGCGTCGCGCTCGATGTAGACGCCGTTGCTGTTGCCGACGGCGGAACTGCCGGCCAGATCCGTGCCGATGTAGTTGCCTTCGACGAGGTTGCCGGACGTGCCGACGCCGGTGAGTAATACGCCGGTGCCGTTCGCGGAGATGGTGTTCCTCGCCGCTGCCGTCGTTCCACCGATGGTGTTGTGGTTGGCACCGCCGTCGATGTGGATGCCGTCGCCCAGGTTCCCGAGGGCGATCCCGTTGATGTCGAGACCGATGCGGTTGCCGGCGACGGTGTTGGAGGAGCCGCCGTCCGTGATTCGGATCCCGTTCCCAGCGTTGCCGCTGACGACGTTGCCCGCGCCGGGGTCGGTGCCGCCGATCTGATTGCCCATCCCGCCGTCGATGTCGACGCCGTTGCCGGTCGAGAGAGCCGCCGTGCCGTTGGCATCCGTGCCGATGTAGTTGCCTTGGACGACGTTGTCGTTGGCCGCGATGAACAGGCCATAACTGAAGTTGCCGGCGATGAGGTTGCGCGAGCCGGCGGCGGTCCCGCCGACGGTGGTGTTCGACGCGCCGCCACCGATGATGACGCCCCAGTCGTTGCCGAGGCCGGACAGGCCGTCGGCGGTGGTGCCGATGCGGTTGCCGGTGAGAACGTTCCCCGTCGTGCCCACGTCGCCGAGGACGACGCCGTTGTTGTTGCCGCTGATGAGGTTGCCGGCGACGGTGGTGAGGGTGGCCCCGCCGTGGATGAGGATGCCGTCGTTGTTCCCCCGTGCTACCACGCCGGTGGCGTCGGTGCCGAGGTAGTTGCCCGCGACGACGTTGCGGTCGGCCCCGGTGCCGCTGATATCGACGCCGTTGCCGACGTTGCCGCTGATGACGTTGCCCGACCCCGGCGCGGTGCCGCCTACCGTGTTGTCCGAGGCGTTCAGGATCTGCACGCCCGCCAGCGAGTTCCCCCGAGACGCAGCACCGGCGAGATTCGTGCCGATGAAGTTGCCTTCGACGACGTTGAAATTCGTAACGATCGGACCCAGAGGCGGGTCGATGTTCACCCCATTGCCCAGGTTGCCGGAGATCAGGTTGCCGGCGTAGGCGACGGACAGCCCGGCGACGCTGCCAACACCGGAGGCAACGGTGGTCGAAGCGCCGGCGGTCGATCCGCCGATGATGTTGTGGGAAGCTCCCGCCAGCACTGCGACGCCGTCGCCGCCGTTGGCGAGGACGGTCGTCCCCGAGATGTCCATGCCGATGAAGTTGCCCGAGACGACGTTGTTCGAAGTGCCGGCACCGATGAGCTGCACGCCGGTGCTGGAGTTGCCGCTGATGATGTTGCCCGCGCCGAGCGCCGTACCGCCGATGAGGTTGCGGACGCCGCCGTCTAAGATGTTGACACCCAAGCCGTTCGGGACCGCTGCGGTGCCGAGGTAATCGGTGCCGATGAAGTTGCCGAGGACGGAATTATCGTTCGTGTGGATGTTGGACGACGTATCGGAGGCGATGAGGATGCCGAAGTCGGAGTTGCCGCTGATGAGGTTGCCCGCGCCTGGGGCGGTGCCGCCGATGGTGTTGTCGTGCGCCCCGAAGACGAGCTGGATGCCGGTGGCGTTCGGCCGGGCGAGGTTGCCGGTCGGGTCCGTGCCGATGTAGTTGCCGGCGATCACCGCGGCCGTCGTGCCGGCGTTCCGGACGATGATCCCGTCGAGCGAGTTGCCGGAGATGACGTTCCGCTCCTCGGCGTCGGCCGTGCCGTCGGAGTTGGTCCCGACCCGCGACCCGGTCCCGGTCACCTGGATGCCGAACTGGTTCCCGAGGGCGGTGCCGTCCGGCAGGAGCCCGATCCAGTTCCCGGCCACGGTGTTCGCCCTGGACAGGACGACGCCGCGGCCCGTGTTCCCGCTGATGTAGTTCCGCTCGTCGGCGTTGAATGCGTCGTTCGACCCGTCCGTGCCGATGACGTTGCCGGTCGAGGAGGAGAGGGTGATGCCGTCCACGTTGGGGACGGCGGCGGTGCCGGCGGCGTTCAACCCGATGAGGTTGCCCGCGACGCGGTTGGCGTCGGCCCCGCTGATCAGGACGCCCGAATTCGAGTTGCCGCTGATCACGTTCCCTTCGGCCGCGTCGTTCACGCCGTCGCCGTCGGTGCCGACGAGGTTGCCGGTCGCGCCGCCGCTGATCGACACCCCATGCGAATTGGCGAGGGCGCTGGTGCCGCCCGCGTCCGTGCCGATGTAGTTGCTCTCGACCACATTGCCGGTCGTGCCGCTGCCAGTAATGTTGACGCCGCTGCCGGCGTTGCCGCTGATGACGTTGCGGGCGTCGGCGGTCGTACCGCCGATGATGTTGTTCGCGGCCCCGATGTCGATGGCGATCCCGCCGTCGCTGTTCGCGAGCGCCGCGGAGCCGGCCGCGTTCGTGCCGATGTAATTCCCGGCGACGGTGTTGCCGGTCGCCCCGGTACTCATGATCGCGACCCCGTAGCCGCTGCCGCCGCTGAGGCCGGTGTTGCCGCTGATGACGTTGCGGGCACCCGCCGTCGTGCCGCCGATGGTGTTGTCGCTGCCCTGCGAAATCTGCACCCCACCCCCGCCGTTGCCGCGCGCCAGGGTTCCCGTGGAATCCGTGCCGATGTAGTTCCCTTCCAGGAGATTGTCCGATGTCCCCAAACTCGACAGGAAGACACCGACGCTAATATTCCCGCTGATGACGTTGCGTTCCAGAGCGGTCGTTCCGCCGATGGTGTTGTGATTGGCCCCGCTGGCGAGCTGGATGCCACTGTTGACGTTCCCACGGACCGTCGAGCCATCCGCCGCAAGACCGATGATGTTTCCCGTCACGGTGTTGTTCGAGGCTGCACTTCCCGCCAGGGTGATCCCACGCCCGGAGTTGCTCCCGATGACGTTGCCGCTCACCGTAGTGGAACCCGTGAGAAGTGTAACCCCGTCCGCGACGTTTCCGAGAGCGGCCTGGCCATCGATCGCCAGGCCGATGTAGTTGCCCTGCACCAAGTTGCCAGCGGTGCCGGTGCCGGTGACGGTCACGCCGCTGCCGGCGTTGCCGCTGATGACGTTGAGGGCTGCCGACGAGGTTCCGCCGATGACGTTGTCGAACGCGCCGAGATTGATTTGGACGCCGCCGAAGTTGCCCAGCGCGACCAGGCCCGTCTTGTCGGTGCCGATGTAGTTGCCTTCGATGACATTGCCGGTGCTGAGGCTCCCCCGGATGTCGATGCCCGTTGAACTGTTCCCGGAGATGATGTTGCGTGCCGATGTGGTCAGACCGCCGATTACCGCGCCCGTGACGTTGCTGAGCGTAATGCCGGCCCCCGGATTGATGACCGCGTTCCGCGCCGCGTCGCCCGCCGCGTTGGTGCCAATCAGGTTCCCAGTAATGACAACGCCGGTGATGTCGTTTGTGGTGCCCTCGATGCGGATGTTGCCATTCTGATTCGCGGAGATCACGTTGCCGTCGATGGTCAGGCCGTTGACGGCCGCCGTCCCACCATCATCGCTGACGAAGATGCCGTTTAATCCGTTGCTCAGAATCGTCGATCCGTCCGCACCCAAGCCGATGATGTTGCCCTGAATGGCGATTGTGATACCGCCAGCCAAGGCGATGCCGTATCCCGTGCCTCCATCGCCGTTTCCGGAAATGACATTGCCAGCCCCCGTTCCAGGGTTCGCGGTCGTCCCACCGATGGTGATATCGGAGCAGCCGGGGAAGAGTAGGATGCCGTCCCCAGGCAATCCGAAGGCAACGTTCCCCGTCTTGTCGGTGCCGATGTAGTTGCCCTGGATGTTGACCGATTGGGAATCGAAGAGACGGATGCCAGCCGTCGTCTGGCTGGCGATCACGTTGCGATCGGAGATGAGTACGCCTGTCGTGTTATTGACTTCGATACCCACCTGGTTCCCGTTGCCTCGCTGCGTCGTGCCGTCTCCGGCGACGCCGATGTAGTTCCCCAGGATGGCCGTGCCGGTGCCGGTGTAGTTGCCTGGCCCGGCTGCGACGCCGGTGCCGGTCCCGGCAGATTGGACGGAAATCGCAAGCAAGTTACCGCTGATGACGTTGCGCGCTGCCGACGAGGTTCCACCGATGACGTTGTCGAACGCCCCAAGACCGATTTCGATGCCGACAAGGGTGTCCAGCGCGCCGGTGTCGGCGGCGTTGCTGCCGATCCTGTTTCCCGCGACGACATTCGCGGAGGCCGACGTGGTGATCAGCACGCCTCTAGTGGCATTACCGCTGATGAGGTTCCCGGCCCCGGCCGCAGTCCCGCCGATCGTGTTGCCGGACGCGAAGGTCTGGATGTCGACGCCAACGGTGTTCGGTAACGCAGCACTGCCGTCCTTGGTCGTGCCGATGAAGTTACCTTCGACGACATTCCCCGTGGTACCGGCCCCGTCGATGCGAACGCCCGTGTCATTGCCGCTGATGAGGTTGCGTGCGGCGGTCGTGGTACCGCCAATGGTGTTGTTCGAAGAGCTGTTAGTAATCCAGATGCCGAACGAAGTGCCCAACGAGTTGATGCCGTCCAGGTCGGTGCCGATCGTGTTGCCCTGGACCAGGATGCTCGACGAGTGGTTGATTCCGATGTCCGCCACGCCGTTGGCGCTGATGAGGTTGCCGTCCCCGGAGTTCGTGCCGCCGATGGTGTTGTCCGTGACGAATGTCAGGAGGACGCCGTAGATTGTATTGCCGAGAGCGGCCGACCCGTCGGCGGTGGTGCCGATCCGATTGCCGACGAGCACGTTCCCGAAAGTGGCCGAACCGTCGATGATAATCCCGTCGTGGTTGCCGCTGACCACGTTGCTCCAGACGGTGGTCGTTCCGGCCCCGTCGAGCAGGGCGATGCCCGTCCCACTGTTGCCGAGGACGGCGGACCCGTCGGCGGTGGTGCCGATGAAGTTGCGCTGGATGACGTTGGCGTAGACCCTGCCGGACACGCCGCCGCCGAGGACTTCGACGCCGGTGCCGACGCCACTGATCCTGTTGCCCGAACCGGGGACGTTGCCGCCGATGAAATTGTCGTGGACGGAATCGTTGGGGCCGGTATCGCCGTAGAAACCCACGAGCCGGACGCCCGCCTCGGCCCCGCCGTTGGTGGCGGCGGCGTCGCCGGTCGAGTTCAGGCCGATGTAGTTGCCCGCGACGACGTTGGCGGACTCGTCGGACGAGACTCCCGGCGTGCCCGTCGTGCCGATGAGGACATCCGCCACCGCGCCGGCGACGCTGATGATGTTCCGATAAGCTGACGTGGGACCGCCGATGAGGTTGCTCGACGAGCCGTCGGTGATCAGAACGCCGTAGGACGAAGTGCCGATCGCGGTGTTGCCCGTGGCGTCGGTGCCGATGAGGTTGCCCGCGACGAAGTTGTTCGTCGAGTTGTCGAACACGATGTCCGCGAAAGTGGCGTTCGTGATGACGTTGCCGTCCCCAGGGTTGGTGCCGCCGATGGTGTTCGCGGAAGCCCCGCTGCCGACGAAAATCCCGTAGAAGGGGCTGGAGAGCGCGGTAAGCCCGTCTGCGGTGGTGCCGATGCGGTTGCCGGTGAGAACGTTAGAGCTGGTTCCGGCGTCTTGGATGGTTACGGCTACGCCTCCGCCTCCACCTCCGCTGATGACGTTGCCACTTACCGTCGTGGTCTGGGCGGCGTGGAACAACACCACGCCGGTGCCAACCGAAATCGCGGCGGTGCCGTCGAAGTTGGTGCCGATGAAGTTACCCTGGATCGCGTTGTCGTGGACCGTGCCGACGACAGTATTGCCATCGACATCGACACCTTCAGCGTTGCTGGCGATCACGTTGCCCGCGCCGGGTGCCGTGCCGCCGATGGTGTTGTTGCGGACTTCATCGACGAGGCCGCCGGCGTTGTAGCCGATGAGGCGGACGCCGAGGCCAAATCCGGCCCCGCCGATGGCCGAGTTTCCGTCCTTCGTCGTGCCGATGTAATTGCCTTCGACCACGTTGTCGTGCTCGGAGGCCGAGGAGGAGGGCGACGAATTATTGATGCCGATCTGGACCTGGGCGAAATCGGTGTTCCCGCTGATGACGTTGCGGGCGCTGGCGTCGGTGCCACCGATCGTGTTGCCCGTCGCCCCGCCGACGAGCAGCACGCCGTAGGACGAGGTGCCCAGCGTACTGGTACCGGTCAGTTCGGTGCCGATGTAGTTGCCCTGGACCAGGTTGTCTGCCGACCCCAAGATTTCGATATCCGCGAAAGTGGCGGCGGAAATCAGGTTGCCGCTTCCCTCCGTAGTGCCACCGATGGTGTTCTGGGAAGTTCCTGCGGCGAGTCGCACGCCGAAGGTGCTGACGAAGGGGGTGACGCCGTTGACATCGGTGCCGATGAAGTTGCCCTGGACGACGTTGTTGGTCGTTCCGCTATCGGTGATGTCGATGCCGCTGACGAAGCCGTTGGCGGCACTGGCTCCGGCGATCACGTTACCCGCAAAGGCTGCCCCGAGAACGCTTCCCGCCCCGGAAGCGATCGTGCCGCCGCTCCCGGCATTCGCCCCGCCGATGAAGTTCCCTTTTGCGCCGAAGGCGAGCCTCACGCCACCGCTGGAGCCAAAACTGGTCGTGCCGGTGATGTCCAGGCCGATCAGATTCCCCTGCACGACGTTGCCCGTCGTGCTACCGGCGACGGGGTTGCTGTTCTCGTCCCGGCCGGAGATGTAGACGCCCGTGGTGATGACGTTGCCCGTGTTGCTCGAGCTGCCCCCGATGGTGTTGTTCGTCGCGCCGCCGTAGATCGCGACGAAGCCGCCGCCGATGCGGGTCGTTCCCTGCAGGTCGGTGCCGATCAGGTTGTTCCGCACGGCGTTGCCGTCCGTGCCGTTACCCGAGATGTAGACGCCCGCGTTGGTGTTGCCCGAGATGATGTTGTAGTCGGCCCCTGGGTCGCCGATCGTGTTGTTGGTCGCCCCGGCGTCGATGCTGACGCCTCGGTAATTCCCGAGGGCCGTCGTGCCGTCGCCGAGCGTGCCGATGAAGTTCCCGGTGACGACGTTGTTGGACGAGCCGGTGCCGGTGATGTGGACGCCTGCCGAACTGCCGTTACCCGTGTTGCCGCTGATGACGTTGCCGCTGTCGATGGTGTTGTCGTGGGAGCCGCCCTCGATCAAAACGCCGGTCGAGTTCCCGTGGACGTTCGTGCCGTCGTTGCCGATGTTGTTGCCGACGATGTGGACGTGGCTCGCGCTGCCGACGAGATCGATGCCGGCACCTTGGTTGTCGGTCAGAACGTTGTTGGTGATGGTGAC
Organism: Planctomycetia bacterium; assembly: GCA_025356615.1. Lineage (GTDB taxonomy): Bacteria > Planctomycetota > Planctomycetia > Gemmatales > Gemmataceae > JANXSH01. Next base: position 11,338 of record JANXSH010000042.1, read on the forward strand.
CGTGTCGGCCCCATCGACGATGATGCCATGACCAGCAAACCCGGACACCTGAAGGCCCTGGATCACGGACCCGCCAGCGGTGGACGTGATGGTCAGACCACCGCTGAGGCCCGAGCCAGCGATTTCGACCATCGGAGCACCCGCGTACCCCGACTGAGTCGTACCGTCGAACGTCACCTGGCTGGTGATCGCATCGAGGGGCGAAGTCAGGGTAATGACTTTGAACTGGTCGCCGGGTGAAACGATGTGGAACTCGATGATGTTGGAGCCACCCGCAGCGTTCGAATCGGCGATCGCCTGACGGAGGTTGCCCACCTCGCCGGAGTCGCTGTCGGTGGTGACCGTGAAGATGGCCGGCATCACGCGCGACTCGAGCGTCTCGACGAGCAACCGGCGCGTGCGGGCGGCAGGACCGGCCTTCCGCCGACTGAATATCTTCTTGAGCTGCTCGGCGAAGGATAGAGAGCGAGAGCGATTCTTGGCCATGAGGGTCGATCCTGGGTGAGCGGCGTGCGATATTGCCCGCCGGACCTAACTCGAATCCACGAACGGGACATCCTGGCCCCGGAACGTGATCGCGCACAATCGGATAACACTATTAACGGCTGGGAGGGAAAAAACGGACAAATTCGCTCGTGGCGGGTCTGCCGGCGAATTGGGGAGTCGAAAAGGAGGCGATTGGGGTCGCATTCCCTGTCGATCCTGCGGTGTTATGACACCACACGTCGTTTGGGGAGGCCCGATCCGTAGATCAACCGATGAAGGTCAATAACTATTTTTCTAGTGTCATAGTGTGAAATACGAAAGTCAAGGAAAAATTCCGAAAATGACGATTATCCGGCTCCCTCCTCCCCTTGTCCCGCCCTCTCCGTAATCCATACGGGAGAACATCCATCGAGAGCGACCAACCCATGACAGCCCGCGTAGCCCTGCTCTACGACGACTCGGCTTATCTGGAATCCCAAGGGCATCCCCGAGCGACTCCCGGTGATGGCCCTGTCGGGCTGGTCGGACGGCAAGTCGCAGGCCGGGAGTTCCTCGATGCCTACCTCACACACGGCTCCTGGGACGACCTGACCGCCGTCGTCTGGCATCGCAGCGCTGCAGAGTCACTTGCCGCTCTGTGCGCCTCCCACCCGCGTGCGCCGACTCCGCGAATCGTCCTCATGGACGACTTCCTGCACACCTTCCCGACGGGGACGGTTCTCTACACGCCTTGCCCGCCGGACGTGAGCTTCGCCTGGGCACGGCACGCCCGCGCCCCAGGAGCGTTCGCCCTCTGTGGTGTCACGCACACCCTCTGCACGGCGGGCGCTGTCCGGGCGCTCGGGGACATGCTGACCGCACCTTATGAGTCCTACGATGCGTTGATCTGCACCTCCACCGCCGTCGTCCGTATGGTCCGCGCTGTGACCGATGCCTATACGGACTACCTGAAGGACCGCTTCGGAGGCGTGCCGGCCTTCCGACCTCGCCTCGAAAAGATCCCCCTGGGCGTGAACCCCGACCGATACCGTCCCCCGACCCCCGAGGAGCGGAAAACCCGCCGCGCCCAGCTGAACATCAAGGACGGCGATGTCGCGGTCCTCTTCGTCGGACGGTTCACCCCCCACGCCAAGGCGCATCCATTCCCGATGTTCCAGGGTCTCGCTCGCGCCGCTCAGGCCACAGGGCAGGGCGTCCATCTGGTGCTGTCCGGCTGGGCCGCCAACGACCAGCAGCTAGGCTTCTTCCTGGACGGTCTGCGCGTCTTCGCCCCTGGCATTCCGGTGAGCGTGGTCAACGGCATGGACCCCGACCTTCGATTCGGGGTCTGGCATGCCGTCGACGTGTTCACCTCTCTGGCGGACAGCATTCAGGAGACCTTCGGCCTGGTCATCGTCGAGGCAATGGCGTCCGGCCTGCCGGTGGTCGCCTCCGACTGGAACGGGTATCGCGATCTGGTGGTGGATGGCGAGACCGGGTTCTTGGTCCCGACGAGCATGGTGGAAGGCGCGACCTGCGATGCGTCCCTCCGCCTCCTGCTCGGGGCCGTCGATTACGATGCTTTCCTTGCCGAGTGCAACCAGACGGTGACCGTCGATCTTTCCGCCACCACTGCGGCCTACAGCCGGCTCTTGAGTGACCCGGCACTCCGTCGGCGCATGGGAAAGGCTGGCCGGCAGAGGGTGGAGCAGCACTTCACTTGGGAACGAGTCGTTCGCTCCTACGAAGGATTGTGGCGAGAGCAGGAGGCCGAACGCCGCTCCTGCCAATCGATTGGCCCGAGGCGGACGGCGGGACCGCCTTGCTATCCCGCCCCGGAAGTCTCCTTCGCCGGCTACCCGACGACCTTGCTCGACGGCGAAGCCCAGGTCCGCACGGTCGGCGGAGCCGACGACACGTTGAGATGTATTCTCGCCCTACCTTTGTGTACCTACGCCGGGCAACGGGTACAGGACGAGGCAACGCTTCAGGTCGTCCTGGCCGCCGCGTCGTCCCCGCGCACATTGAACGATCTCGAGGCAGTCCTCGCGAATCACGGGGTGGCACACGGCCCGGCGCGGGCCACGCTGGCCTGGCTGCTGAAATACGGCCTGTTGGAAAGGGTCGCGAGCGGCCCCGGAATCACTTCCGCGCCTTGATCTCGGCGAGTAGCGCGCGAAACGCGCTGCCATCACGCAAGGACGCCAGGTCGGGATCGGTTTCCAGGGCGATGGCGTCCCTGTAGCCGTCACGGGTGGCCGCTGTCAGCGCGTCGAGCGCCTGCCGCACGCATTTTTCCTTCCCCGGCTTGTCCCCGGAGGCACAGAGTGCCCAGCACCGCGCGACCTGGAGGAAGAGTACAACACTCTTCTTCATCTGCGGGCCGACGTTCGTCAGGTTCCCGACGGCGGCGGGCAGGATGTCGGCGTGGGCGAGTGCCAGCAAATAGGCCATCTGGCGAGCCTTGTTGCCGTTCTCGAGTTGCAAGAGTTCTCCACGGAGTTGTAGAGCCTGCTTGAAATGCTCGGCCGACGGTGCCTTTTTGCCTAACAGGCGGCTGACGGCACCGAGTCGCTCGTAGGTCAGGGCCAGCATGGGCTGGTGAGAGATGTCGTCAGGGTTGTGGTCCAGTACGATCTTCAGGTTAGAAAGCGACTCCTGGAAGCTCTTCTCCGCGTCGGCCCACTTGCCGAGGCGGAGAAGGGCATCCCCATATGACCCTTGCAACTCCGCCAGGTCGTACTTGAAAGGAACGAATTTGGGGGATTCCTTGACCAGGTCGTCCATGAGTTTCAGAGCATGGCCGAAGTGTTCTTGCACGCCTTTGGCATCCCCTCGGTGCCAGGCGGTCGTCCCCAACCACATCCGCGCCTCGACGACGTATCCGCGCGGATCGGCCTTGCCTGGTTCCGCCTTCGCCCACTCTTCGCGGTAGCCGAGTGCCTCGTTCAGAACCTTGTCCGCCTCGGCGGGTCGACCCAGCGCCAATAGGGCCTGTGCGAGGTGGACATCGTCGTGCGAAATAGTGATTTTGATCAGCGGAGGGGTGTTGCTGCGAGGCTTCTCCAGAATTTCCCCATGCAATCGGCGGGCCTCGGAATAATGCGCGATGGCACCCTTGGCGTCCCCATCCATTTCCAACAAGGCATCTCCCAGATGCAAGAGCAGAGCGCCGAGATTCGCCCGCGCCTGGTCGTTGTCGGGGTTAGCGGTGATGGTCCGATTCGCAATCACGCGGCCCTGTTCGTACACCTTCTTCGCTTCCTGACCTTGACCGAGTTTGACCAGCAAGTCACCCAAATGTTGACAGGTAGCGAGTTGGGCGAACATGGTCGGATTCGTCGCCGCTTCTTCCATCCTCTTACTGATATCCGCCATCGTCCGCCGCAGTTCGGTCAGCACATCTTCTCGTAACTGCTTCATCTCGGGGGCGGCCCCGATCGATAGACGCTTGCTCTGCAACCGGCCGTGCAGTTTCCTTCCCAGATCGATCGTCCCCTGCACGGAGTAGTCGGCCGCCTTCCTGGCCTGCATTTCGTTTTGCACCGCCTTGACCTCGCTCGCCTTCGCGTCGTTCTCTGCCTTGACGGCTACGCCGAGTGCCTCGCCCTTCTCGATGAGTGCCTGATCTTTCTCCGCATTTGCAAGCATCAGCATCGGCACCAACACCGTCATGGTCACGACCCAGCCGAGGACGACCACACTCGCCAGCGCCATCGGGATCGCTTTCCCCGGATTGCGCCGACACCATCGCCAGGCTCGCTCGGGTTTGCCGATCGGTCGGGCCGCGATCGGCTCCCCCGCCAAGAATCGCCGCAGATCCGCCGCCAGGGCACCGGCGGTGGTGTAGCGCTTCGCCCGGTCCTTCTCCAGGCACTTCAGGCAGATCGTCTCCAGGTCACGCGGCACTTTCGGTTGGAACTGGGTGGGGGGGACCGGCTCCTGGGTGCGCAGCTGGTGCAGCGTGTCCAGGATGGTTGCCCCACGGAAGGGCGGCCGGCCCGTCAGGAGTTCGTAGAGGATCGCCCCCAAACTGTAGACATCCGCCAGTGGGCCGACCTCGTGGATCCGGCCCTCGGCCTGCTCCGGGGCCATGTAGCTGGGGGTGCCCAGAATCGTCCCCGAACGGGTCTGCCCGGCGTCCTCCTCGACGCGCTTGGCCAGTCCGAAGTCGCCGATCTTCGGAGTTCCGTCGGTAGTGAGCAATACGTTGGCCGGCTTGAGGTCACGATGGATGATCCCATGCTGGTGGGCGTGGTCCATCGCCTCGGCCAGCGTCTGGGCCATGCGAGCGGCATCCATCGGTGTCAGGGGTGTGCCACGCACCTTCTTGTCCAGGCTCGTCCCATCGACGAATTCGAGGGCGAGGAACGGGTTGCCCGCTTCCTCGCCGACCTCGAAGACCTGGACGATGTTGGAGTGCTGGAGCCGAGCGACCGCCTCGGCCTCAGCGCGGAAGCGTCCCAGCTCGTGTTCGCTGGCGTGTTCCCCCGCCAGGATCATCTTCAGCGCGACGAGGCGTTTCAGGCCAGGCTGTCTCGCCTTGTATACCACTCCCATCGCCCCCCGGCCCAACACGCCGAGGATCTCATACCCCGCGACGGCCCGAGGGATCGGCGTTCCGGCCCCCTTCTTTCGAGAGACGTGATCGACCGTTCCATTCGGGTCGGTCGGGACGTGATCGACGGTCCCTCCGGGAGAGGGCCTATGGTCAACGGTCCCTTCCGGGCCGTTCGGCGTCGTATCCATCGTCGTACCATCGGTATCGGTAAGAGCGAATAGACTACCAAGCGCGGCCTGGTCCTTCCCAGCGAGGAATTCAGCCGTCCCGCTCTTCCCTAGAGTGGCGTGGTCGGGCAATTGGACGTGATCTGCCGTCTGATCGCTGCCCCCTTCCGGCGAGAAGAGACTTCGGTGGCTACGACCGTAGGACGACGCTTGCACTTCGAGTTCTTGTCGCATTTGCGACCGATCCGGCTCGGACAGGCTAGCAAGGAAGGAATCGATCTCCTGTCGGAGGTCCGATTCACCGTTTGTCGCGCAGGCATGGGCGAACCACTGCTGGACTTCCTCCCTCGAACTGCCGGGGCCGGGCAGACCGGATTGCTTTCGCGGCGACTGGTACATAGGGACTTCCCTCCTCGTAGAGCGGGATCGCAAGGTGAGAAACGTTACTCTCGGGTCGATCGGCGGGCGTAGAGCGCGTCCTCGTACAGCGCCACCATGCGGGGCAGACACACATCCAGACTGAATCGCTCGCGGACGAGTTCGACGCCCGCCCGCCCGAGGTGTCGGTGATCTCGAGGCGCGTTCAGCACGCTGTCGGCCTGGTCCACCATGCCCTCGACATCGTAGAAATCCGCGAGCAGGCCGGTCTTCCCGTGTTCGATCACTTCGCGCACCGGGGGCGTGTTCGAGGCCAACACCGTCGCTCCGCAGGCCATCGCGTTCAGCAGGGACCAGGAGAGGACGAAGGGCACCGTCAGATAGATGTGGAGGTCGCTCAGGGCGAATATCTGCGCGAGGGTTCCCATCGTCACCGGCCCCGTGAAGATGAACCGCGACAGGTCGTAGTCATCACGGGCCAACACCCACTCCTTGAAGCTCTTCAGTCCGGTGTAGTCCTCGTCGCCGCCGTAACAAATCCTATCCTCGCCGACGACGACGAAGACCACGTCGCTACGGCGCTGATACAGGTGCTTCGCCACCTGCATGAAGATGTCGAAGCCGCGAATGCTCTCGAACCCGCGCGAGACGTAGGTGACGATCCGCACGCCGTCGGGGATGACCCGGTCGCCGATGCGGCGCGGCACGCCGGTCATTGGCCGCCAGATCGTCGTGTCCACCCCATCGAAGATGACCCGGATCTTCTCCTGGAAACACGCAGGGAACAGGCTCCGCTGCCAGCGCATGGGGCTGTAAGCGGCGTCGCAGTTCTCCAGGTCGAGCAAGACCACCGCATTGCGGGCACGCGCCCGGAGACGGTTGATCGCCGGGTACGGGAAGTCGGGGCGGAAGTCCATGTCCGACCCGCGCGTCCGATAGTAATACTCGAAGTAGTTGATGATGGCGCAATCGAACAGCTCGCGCAGGAAGACCGTGGACAAGAACCCCGAATGCGCCACGACCAGATCGGGGCGGATGTCCGGGCGAGCCTCGAGAGCCTCATACAGGGCGTGCGAGTGCCAAATGGCATTCTCGAACGTTCGGCTACAGGCGTGAGTCTGGGCGGTAGCCCCGCCGAGGAGTTGATACTGAACGCGCTCGACGCCGCCATCATTCCCCGGCGACTGCTGCGACAGGAATGTGCAGCGATAGCCGTGACGTTGGGCCAGGTAGCCCGCGATATGCCCGAACTGGGCAGGGTAGTTCTGGTGGATGAACAGAACGTGCATGGGGAGGGACCATTGGACGGTGGTCGGTATTCGGATATTAGTGTAGAACAGTTCGGAGTCGAAGAACAGCCCCCGGTCCTACGAGGCATTTGGTATCTAGATAAAGAGTAAAGGTGAAGCCGGTGAGCGTCTGACCCCACCCCCCAACCCCCTCCCCTAAAGGGGAGGGGGAGCAGGAGGCATAGGGGAGACCGGCACGTCAACCATTGGCCGGTGTTCCTCCCACTCCCCTTTAGGAGAGGGGGTTGGGGGTGGG
>JANXSH010000072.1 GCA_025356615.1 Planctomycetia bacterium
CTCGCCCCCCGATCGGAGCCTGGACCCACCATGATTCGCTGGTCGTCTCGCGTACTCCTCGCCCTGCTCCTCATAACGACGGCCCATGCCCAGGTGCCCCCGGAAAAGGCGGAGCAAACTCTGAAAGTTTCCAAGGGCCTGACTGCCAAGCTCTGGGCGTCGGAGCCGCTGTTCGTCAACCCGACCTGCATGGACGTGGACCATCTGGGGCGGGTCTGGGTCTGCGAGTCGGTGAACTACCGCAACAAACTACGCGGCATGAAGAAGTTCGTCCGTCCCGAAGGGGATCGCGTCGTCATCCTCGAGGACGCGAAGGGCGACGGCAAGGCGACCAAGGCGACCACGTTCTACCAGTCCCCCGACATCCTCGCGCCGCTCGGCATCGCCGTCGCCAAGGATCCGGTCGGGCCGGGTTATAAGGTCTTCGTCTGTCAGTCGCCCGATATCCTTGTCTTCACCGATACGAAAGGCGTCGGCAAGGCCGACGGCCCGCCGACGAAACTCCTCACCGGCTTCGGCGGCTTCGACCACGACCACGGCGTCCACGGCATCCTCGTCGGGCCGGACCTCAAACTCTACTTCAGCGTCGGCGACACCGGCGTGCATGGGATCCAATCGTCCGACAAGAAGGGGCGTAAGTTCCAAAGTAATAACACCGATTGTCGGGCCGGGACCATCTGGCGTTGCGATCTCGACGGCAAGAACCTCCAACTCCTCGCCCACAACTTCCGCAACGAGTACGAGCCGTGCGTCGATAGCTTTGGCACCCTCTTCGTAAGCGATAATGACGACGACGGCAACTTCCAGACGCGCATCTGCTACGTCATGCCCGGCGGCGACTACGGCTACCACCCGCGCGGCCGGGGCCAGACCCACTGGCACGAGGAGCAGCCCGGCGTCGTGCCGAAGATCCTCCGCACGGGGTTCGGCTCGCCGACCGGCATGTGCGTCTATGAGGGTAAATTGCTGCCCAAGAAGTACCGACAGCAACTCCTGCACACCGACGCCGGGCCGAGGCATGTGCGTTCGTACCAACTCACGCCGCAGGGCGCGAGCTACTCCGTCGTCCGCGAGGACATCGTCGGGAGTACCGACACCTGGTTCCGCCCCTCGGACGTGTGCGTCGGGCCGGACGGCAGCGTCTTTGTCGCCGACTGGTACGACCCCGGCGTCGGCGGCCACGCCGTCGGCGACCTGACGCGCGGCCGCATCTTCCGCATCTCGCCCACCGGCGAGAAGGCCGACAACCCCAAGGTGGACCTGACCAGCGAGAAGGGCATCCTCGACGCGCTCGGATCCCCCGCCCTCTCGGTTCGATTCATGGCGATGGCCAAGATCGCCGACAGGAAGCGCGAGGACGTACTAACACTCCTCACCCCGGCGGCAACGCAGAAGGACGACACCGTCCTCCGCGCCCGCGCCCTCTGGCAGCTCGCCCGCGCCGTCGGCACCTCGGGGACCAAGTGCGAAGCCCTGGACGTTCTACTCGCCGACCCCGACCCGCGATTCCAAATCCTCGGCATCCGCATCCGTAAGGACTTCCTCGGCCAGGCCGATTCGCTGCCCGGCGACCTCGTGAAACTCGCGAAGAACAAGGCCGACGTCAGCGTCCTCCGCGAGGGCCTGCTCGCCCTCCGCGACATCCCGGCGGACAAGGCCAAGGACGCGATCTACGAACTCATGAAGCACTACGACGGTAAGGATCGCTTCTACCTCGCCGCCGTCGGCATCGCGGTGGGGCACCATGACGCCGAACGTAGGAATATCATCCTCGCCGACTTCGACAAGCATTTCACGACCTGGGACGACAAGGTCGCCGGCCTCGTCTTCGAGCTTCGCCCCGCGAACCTGCTCGGCCTGCTCGGCAAGAAGCTCCTCGACGAGACGATCCCCGCCGCCCAGCGCCTTCGGATGATCGACACGCTCGCCGGCTCGTCCGACCCCAAGGTCGGCGAGGCGATGCTCGACCTGCTGACCGCGAACATACCCGCCGAGGTCCGCGACCGCGTGGCGTCGAGTCTCACGGCGAACCTCGAGGACAAGTGGAAGGCGCTCGGCAACAGCAAGAAGCTGGCGACGACGATCGCAACACTCTCGCGGAAGCCCGAGACGAAGAGCCTCGCGCTGGACCTGATCGCCGCCGCGACCGTCACGAATGCCTACGGGGGAGTGGCCGCTATCGCCCGCGACAAGGCATCTCCCCCGCCCCTCCGCAAGAAAGCCATCGAGACGCTAGGCCGACTGCCCAACAGGCACTCGGCCGACGAGCTTGCCGGCTTGCTGGACATCGACACGCCTGCCGTCCTCGCGGCCCTCGGGCAGATCGGCAAAGGCTCCGCGACCAATCCTGGGTCGATGGTGGCGTCGAGTTGGCTCCAGAAGGTCGTACTCGACCCGAAGACCACTTCCGTCAACCGCGAACTGGCCGTTACGGCGATCTCAGGCGGCTTAACGGGGTCCGAGTGGCTCCTGAATACGCACAAGGAAGGCAAGCTCCCGAAGGAGGTCGTGCCGCGAACGGGCCAACTCCTCCGCGCGAGTCCCTACCCGAAGATCCAACGGCCCGCGAGCTTGCTGTTCCCGCCTCCTGGGAAGCTCGACCCGAAGAAGTTGCCTTCTCTCGCCGTCCTCGCCGCCCGCCGGGGCGACGTGGAGCGAGGCAAGAAACTCATGGCCGAGAGCGTGAAGAGTAACCTGCAATGTCTCAAGTGCCACATGACGCGCGGCCACGGCGGGCAGGTCGGGCCGGACCTCTCGATGATCGGCAAGAAGGCCAGCCGCGAGAACCTTTTCGAGTCGATCCTCTACCCCAGCAAGGCCATCGCCGACCAGTTCCTTACCTGGTCCGTCGAGACGACACGCGGCGTCACCGTCCAGGGGTTGCTCGTCGAAGATATGCCGACGCACGTCGTCTTGCGCGACGCCGAGGGCCGGGACACACGCATCGCCACGAAGGACATCGAGAAGAAGGAAAAGAGCCTCAAGTCGCTGATGCCCGAAGATCTGATCGTCGCGATGAGTGAGCAGGAACTCGTCGATCTCGTCGAGTACCTATTGACGCTCAAGACGGCCTCGCTGACCCCGTTGACGTGGCACATCGTCGGCCCGTTCGACAACGGCAGCGGCATGGAAGGGTTGGACAAGGTGTTCCCGCCCGAGAAGGCGATCGACCTGAAGGCGACGTATGACGGCAAGACCGGCAAGGTCGCCTGGAAGACCGTCCGGGCCGGCGCGGGCGGTTACGTCGATCTGGCGGCGCACTACGGCGTCGGCAAGACCGACCAGATCGTCTCCTACCTGACGCAAGAGATCACCTCGCCGATCGATCAGGAGGCGACGATCCTCCTCGGCAGCGACGACGGGGCGAAGCTGTGGGTCAACGGCAAGCTCGTGTTGACCAGCAAGCAGACCCGCGCCGCCGTCCCTGAACAGGACTCGGTCAAGGTGAAGCTCGATAAGGGGAACAATCGGATCGTGTTCAAGATCAACAACGGCAACGACCCGCACGGGCTGTATCTGACGCTGCTGTCGGAGGAGGAGTTGAAGGTGAGCGGGAAGTGAGGGCCGATGAGGCATGGACGCGAGACCTCTCCAGTCTCCCTCTTCCGTAGGGTGCAATGGGGACCTATCGTTTATCCACAAGTCGCAACGACACGGGACGCAGAGCGTCCGAAGAGCATTCCCACGCTCTGCGTGGGAACGAGATCGAGAGCATTCCCACGCTCTGCGTGGGAACGAGATCGACGCGGAGCGTGGGAACGAGAAGGGATGGTTTCTTTTCTCGTTCCCACGCTCCGCGTGGGAATGCCCTGCGGACGCTCTGCGTCCCGTATTCTCGTTCCCACGCTCCGCGTGGGAATGCCCTGCGGACGCTCTGCGTCCCGTATCGATTTGACTTGTGTATAAACGACAGAATGGGGACTACCTGGATGAGGCCGCGTCATCCACCTCGCGTTCCGCACACTCCGGTTTACGCACGCCCGACGCGCCGACGAGAGAGATCCTTCCAATGTCTAGGGCGTCGCCCTATCACTTCGCGGGCGAGTCGGGCGTGGATCTATCGAGGATCCCGTAGGCGCAAAACCCACGCCGATAGCGGGTCGTTCCAAGTCGCTCACCGCTTGGACCACAGGAAGCGCGTCCACCCCAACGGCCCGTGCCACTCGGCGGCGACCATGCGACCACTATGTTCCGCCGCCAGCTCGGCGAGGTCGGCGTGGAGGCGCGTGCCGGTCGGCTCCGGGGGCGGGTACTCCTTGATGACCTTTTCGACCGCGCTGTTCTCCCCGGATAAGAGGAGGACGATCCGGCGCGGGGCTTTGTCGGACGTACTCATCGCTTCCCTCTTTGGAGTAATTCCTCGAGCCGGTCGCGGGCCTGAGACAGCAGTTCGGGTGGCTGCGGCCATTGTTCCATGACGACGTTCCCCGAGAACCCGCGCCGCTGCAAGCGGTCGAACAGCGCGGCGAGGCCCACAGGGTCGCGTGAGGAGGGGCCGGTGAAGACGACGAGATGGCTGTCGCGGTCGCCCCAATTCTCGTGCAGGTGCAGGTGGATGATCGGGAGGTCGGGCTTCAGGCGGTCGAGGTAGCCGATGTAGTCGTGGTGCGTCGTCGGGTGCAGGTTGGCGTGGCCGATGTCGAGGGTCATGCCGACCGCGCCGTTGCGCGGCAGGAGGCCGAACAGCCGGTTGAAGTCGTCCGGCCCGACGTGGGGGACGTTCTCGAGCGCGAGGCGGACGCCGGAGATGGAGCAGCGCTCCACCCAGGGGCCGAGCGCGGAGGCGAACTCCTCGGTGCGGCGCGGCTCGGTGAAGTGGATGTTCAGGACGGCCGCGCCGAGATCGACGGCGAGGCGGAGCGAATCCTCCAGCTCGTGGTCGCCGCCGGGTCGCATCGGGTCGGCGGGGATCGGCGCTTGGACGGAGAGGCGGATGCCGGCGTCCCGCGCGCGGGACCGCACTTCCTGGCGTTGGGCGGCACTGAGGTACGAGGCGACACGCTCCGGGCCGTCGGGCGGATGGTCGGGGAACCACTCGAACGCATCGAAGCCGTGCTGGATGGCGAAGTCGAACGGCGCGAAGAGCGGGGCCGAGCGCGCCGTCTGGTTGCCGATGCGAACCCAGGGCGGGTCTTCGCTCATGCGTCTTCCTCGGGTGCCTCGCTCAGGAGTTTCGTGACGCCGTTATGGATCTCCGCGAGCATCATTTCTGGATCGACCCCCTTCTCGTCGGCGATCGCGCCGGCGATGTGTTGCGTGAGGTCGGCGAGAACCTGGCTCCAGAGTTCCGGGTCGGTCTCGGCCATGTCGATCGAGCAGTGCAGCGTCCCCTCGCCGACCAGCCAGACCTGCAACAGTGCGGGGCCGTCTTCGTCTTCGGGTAGGTTGGGATTGTCGCTCATGGGTTCGTCCTGATGCGGTATCGTAGAGTTCGGGAAGCAGGGCAGAGACATGGATACGATACGGCGCGGACTCGCCTCGTTCCAGCGTTGCACACTCGGATCACTGCTTGATCGACACGGAAATCAACTCGGCCTTGTAGCCCTTCGGGGTGAGGACGGCACGGAAGACCGTCTCCTCGATCTTGTCCTCGTTGAACGGCAGACGCAGGACGCGCTCGACGTAGTTCTTCTCCAGTTTGAAGAGTTCGTCTTCGAGCTTCTGGGGCATGAAGGCGACGAATCGGCTCGGCGTCATGGGCAGGCTGAGACCCAGCGCGGCGAGGATGTCGCGGACCGATTGCGGCTTGTCGTCGATCCAGTAGATGCGACTGATCTTCGACATATCCTCGTCCTGGAGCTTCGCGCGGCCGTGGTGGAGGTCGTGGACGACCTTGTAGGTCGGGTCGGCCCCTTCCGTGACGGGGAAGGCGAGGATGGCCCCGAGACCGCGTAGCTGGGCGAGGTATTCCGGCCCGCTCGCGGCGGTGAATCGCATGTGCCAGCGCAGCATGCGCTTCTCGCGCTTGTTGAGGGTGGCCTTGCCCGGCCCCGTGGCCGATCCGTCGCCCGGCCCGGTCCCGTCTCCGTTCCCTCCGCCCGATCCGGTGCCGCCTTTGCCCGCGCCGGGGTTGAGGCCGTCGGTCGGCCTGATCTTGTTGCGCAGCTTTTCGTCGAGGCGGGCGAACGCTTTCGTAGGATCGGACTTCGACTCGTTGATGTACCGCGCATGGTCGGGGGTGAAGGTCTGCTCCACCTTGGACTGCTCGACCTTGTCGAGGGCGGGCCGGCGCGGGATGTCGTCGTCGGTCCCGGTCTGGGGATCGGGATCCTGCGGGCCGAGATCCGCCGGTGCCTTGCCGATGCCCTTGGTGTTGCCCACGCCGGCCTTGCTGCCCCCCCCGCCGCCGAGGTCGATGCGGACCGGCTCGACGGGCAGCGATTGCGTCGATTGGGACAGGACCGAGGCGATGTAGATGATGAGCAGCAGCGCGCCACCCAGTCCGAGGGTGTGCAGCGCGATCGACCCCGCGAGCGACAGCGGCGCTTCGCCGTGGGGCGAGTAGCGCCGCCAGAACTGCTCCTCCGGCGGGACGCGCGAGAGGACGGGACTCAGGACGGGGGCCTTCGGGGGGGCTGTGGCATTGCTCATGGTCGTATTCCGCGGCAGAGGTGTCCGGGTGCGGAGTCACTAATTCAGTCTAACGCGCGCGGGCACCGGACACAAGCGGCGGATCACGAGGGCGGTGCTTTTCCGCCAGTTCAACGCCCCGAACAAGGGCACCACGTCCACAAGGCGGGGACGTGCCAGCCGCAAGCCAGGCCCAAGTGGCGGTCGATGTACGGGATGTGCGAGCGATCGAAGAACATATCGCGAGGGTAGGTCGCTGTCGGGCGGGCGGTCTCGGCGTCGAGGAGACCGGCGTAGACCATCGCCTCGACGACGATCTCGCTACAGTAATACGTCCTTCGGATGCCGTGGGGCTTGCCGATGTAGGTGGTGCGGACGTATCCCCGCGCGCGGAACGGGGTCAGTTGTCCCACGAGGCGTAGGACGGCGTATCGCTTCTTGTCGTTCAGGAGGGCGAACTCCGTCAGGCGAGCCGACTGGTCCGGCGCGATGGGCGTCTTGCGTCGGCGGACCCATACCTTGCCCTTGTACTTGCACAACCAGGCGTGGAGGGGAGTGACCGCGACGACGGCTTTGTCGCTCGTCCCCGCCTCGAGGATGGCGGGACTGCCGTCCGGCAGGGCGACGACGACGGCGCTGTGGCCGGGCCTTCCCGTCCCCGCGATGGCGTAGGCGATCGACCACCCCACGTTGGGGTCGCTCGGAAGCAGCAAGTCGCCGATCTGGGGGGAGTACGGCTCCGCCGGCAAGCGAGGCTTGGCATCGAGGGAATACGCCGACTGGTAGAGATACCCGTATGCGGGAGCCGACGCCCGCGCCGGCACCAGGAATAGGAGTAAACAACCCACACTGAGCATCCAACGCATCGTCGGCGATCTCCCCCACTCCCAATGATCCCGAGTTGACTGTACCCCGTTGCCACGAACCATGCGCGGCGGCGGACCGTGAGGATTTGGTTTCCTCGAATCGCGAGACGGAACGGCTGGTCGGTCCTGCCCAGGCCGTGACATCTTGCGTAGGCATTCCATCCGGCAAGACACGACGATCCGCGCCAGGCCATCGCCTCCACGCCGTGAAGGACGTGACTTCATCAGATTCTGATGCAGCGATTCATCCGCGCTCTTACAAAGGGGACTCACTTCGCGATCTCGAGCAGCACCTGGCGCGCGATCTTGTACGCATTCCGAAGGCTCGTCGCGCGGCCTTCCATCTGACCTTCGGTCAGGATCCGGCCCGGTTCCACCTGCGGTAGGCCGGAAATGGCCAACGTCAGGGGCAACAACTGCATGAACTCGTTGATCTTCTGCCGTTGGCGGTCCGGCGACGGGGCCAGGTCGTTCGACATGATGGAAGTTCCTCGAGAGGAAAGGGAAAATCGAGACTCCTATTCAGCATATCCTGCCGTCCTGCCCGTCTCAAGCCCTCGGCTCATCGCTTCGTGATGGCTCCGGCGACGATCGTCGCGATCCGACTTCTCGAGCGAATCACGTTGCCCTTGCCGTCGGGGTGGACGCGGTTCGTCAACACGATGACCGTTGTCTTCGTCGGGGGGTCGATCCAGAGCGACGTGCCGGTGAACCCCGTGTGGCCGAACCCTGCGAAGAGGTCGCCGCGATTGCTGGAGTAGGCCGTCCGCACGTCCCACCCGTAGGACCGCTCGCCGCCCGGCACCTTGCGGGCCTTCGTGAGAAGGTCCACGTCGGCGGCGGCGAGGAAGCGCTTGTCGCCGACTCGTCCGGCGTCGAGCAACATCTGGGCGAAAAGTGCAAGGTCATCCGCAGTGCCGAAGAGCCCCGCGTGGCCCGCGACCCCGCCGAGTTTTCGCGCGCGGGGGTCGTGGACGATGCCCCGGAGGTAGACTCCGTCGATCTTTTCCGTCGGCGCGGTGCGGGCCAATCGCGCCTTGTCTTTCAGCGGGCCGAACGAGGTGTCGGCCATGCCGAGCGGGGTGAGGATGTGCTTTGCCGTGAAGGCATCGAGGCCGACGCCGCCCGCCTTCTCGACGACGGCACCGAGGAGGATGTACCCGAGGTCGGAGTAGAGGAACCGCTCGTCGGGCGGCTTACGCTTCAGCGCGGCGATCTTCTCGAGCGCGGCCTTCTGTCCCCCGGCGTAGTCCGTGACGGGGTTGCCCGCCGGCAGGCCGCTCGTGTGCAAGAGGAGTTGCGCCAAAGTGATCGAACCCTTCTCGCCGGCGAACGCGGGCAGGTGCTTGCTCACCGGGTCGTCGAGGTGTAACTTGCCCTTACGCGCGAGTTGGATGACGGCCGTTGCCGTCGCGATCGGCTTCGTCAACGAGGCGAGGTCGAAGATCGTGTCAACGGTCATCGCCTCGTCCTTGGGCGCGACGGCGCGTCGGCCATACGCCTTACGAAAGACGACCTTTCCCGAGCGCACGACGACCACGACCGCGCCAGGGGTCTTGCCGTCCTTGATCGCCTCGGCGACGGCGGCGTCGATCTCCCCGAGTTTCTCCGCGTCCATGCCGACATCGGCGGGCTTGCCTCCGGGCAGCGCGGCGAAAGACGAGGAGGCGAAGAGTAGCAATCCCAGCACGATCCGGCGACGCATAGTGCGACCTCGCGTATATCAGGAGGGGCGACGATTCATCCTACCAGGAGCCAACCCCATGCGGCGACTCTGTCTCTTCCTCCTCTTCGCCTCGCTCAGTGTGGCCCAGGCCGACAAGCCCGAGCGGACGCACGCGATCACGATCGACGACTACTTCACGATGGCGACGCCGATGGAAGTCGCCGTCGCCGAGAAGACCGGCATCATCGCCTACACGGAGGCACGCTGGCAGAAGTCCACGAACGATCGCAAGGCGGATCTCTGGGTCGTTCATCCCGACGGGAAGCGTCGCCGACTGACGGCCGACCGCGTCGGTGCCCGTTCGATTCGCCTCTCTTCCGACTCCAAGTCCGTCACCTACATCGGGATTCATCGTCGGGCTGCGGAGAAAGAGCCGCCCTATGATGGCAAACCACAGGTGTGGCGCGTCCGTGTCAAGGGCGGCGAGCCGGAGGCGCTGACACGCGCGCCGAAGGGCGTGGCCCTGTATCAGATCGACGATCGCCGTGGCCTGCTCTACTACGTCGTCAACGTTCCGGCTCAGCCCGAAGGGCCGTTCGCCAAGCTAAAGGAAGAGACGAAAGAGATCGAATACGGAGACGGCGGCCATGAACGCTCTCAGTTGTGGCGAGTGAACCTGCAATCGTGGCGCAAGGAGAAGCTGCTCGACGACGGGCGTACCATCCGCGAAATCTCGCTCGCCCCCGATGGCGGCGCGCTGGGGATGATTACCACGCCGGACGACACGGTCATCAGCTTCGAGGGCGAGAGCCGCGTCGAGGTGTTCGATCCGGCGCGAAAGAAATCCACCGTCGTATGGGATAAGGCCGACCGCGCCGGCGCTCCGTCGAAGTTCGGCTGGCTGGAACACCTCTCCTTCGGCCCCGGCGGGAAGGTGGCGTTCGAGGTGATCTATGACGGCTACCCCGCAGAAGTCGTCATCGCCCACTATTACGATCCGAACGACAGAATGCCTAACATGCTTCAGTTATCCCCTTTCAATGTGGAGCGTCCTGCGGGCGTCCAGGTCAAAGGCTACGGCAGCCCCTTGGCCTGGCGCGGTGAACGTATCTGCTACCTCGGCGAGGATTCGTCGGGTTCCGTTCGGGTCTACGAGGCCGCCGCCGAGAAGTCGGCCGCGAGCGAGCCATCGCCGCTGACGGCGGGCGCGGGCCGACTCGTCGTCGGCACGTTCGCCGTCGCGGGCAAATGGGGGGCACTCGTCGCTGCGACCCCGGAAGCGTTTAGCGAGATCTACCGCTACGAACACAACGCATTGAAGGGCGACGCTCCGAAGGTGGGCAAACTCCAACGTATCACGAGTCTCAACCCCCAGACGGAGACATGGAAGTTGCCGAAAGTCTCTTCCGTGACGTGGAAGGGTGCCAACGGCGACGAGGTGCATGGCGTCCTCGAGCTGCCCGCCGACGCGAAGCCGGGCGTGCCATTGCCGCTGATCGTCGCCATCCACGGAGGGCCGACGACCTCGGTGCCGACCTCGATGGACTTCAATCCCTACGAGGGCCGATGTTTCCTCAGTGCCAAAGGCTACGCCATCCTGTGCCCCAACTATCGCGGTTCGACCGGCAACGGCGACAAGTTCCTCACGGACCTCGTCGGCAAGGAGAACGACATCGAGGTCGAGGACATCCTCAAAGGGGTCGATCACCTGATCGCGCAGAAGATCGCCGACCCGAATCGGCTCGGCGTCATGGGCTGGAGCAACGGCGGCTACCTGACGAACTGCCTTATCGCGAAGACGACGCGCTTCAAGGCCGCGAGCAGCGGCGCGGGCATCGTGGACACCGTCATGGAGTGGGGCAGTAACGACGAGCCGGCCTACATGAACGCCCTCAAGGGCGGCCTGCCGTGGGACAAGCCCGACGCCTACCGCCGCACCTCGCCGCTCTACCAGTTCGACAAGATCAAGACGCCGACGCTGATCCACGTCGGCGGCAACGACGTGCGCTGCCCGCCCGCGCACAGCCGGACGCTGTACCGGGCGCTGAAGCTCTACAACAAGGTGCCGACGGAACTCGTCACCTACAAGGGCGAGCCGCACGGCCTGACGAAGTACGCGAACCGTAGGGCGAAGATGATGTGGGATGTGGCGTGGTTCGAGCGGTATATCAAGTGACAGTGTTCAGTGTTCAGTGTTCAGTGTTCAGTGGAAGTAGGCATTCGAGGGGAGATGCCCAAGCCCAGCGGTTGCAACCGCTGGGCTTCGCCTACTTCTGTAGTCACACCCCATGTGGTATAACTCACTTGCATGTAGACCCCGCCGTAGCTAGCCTAGAGCTATCCCCTCATGGAAGGATTCTCATGCGTTACGCTGCTGTTTGTGTGGTGATCGTGGCGTTGGCCGGGCCGGGCTGGTGTGCCGCCCCTCCCGTAATCAGGCGTGACGCCGGCGGCGACCCGCTGCCCCACCACGCCTTGTTTCGCCTGGGAAGCAATCACCTTCGCGCCCCCGGTTCCGTGGGGGAGGTGGCGCTCTCGCCGGACGGACGGGTGGCCGCGACGACCGGGATGTTTCCCGCGCTGCTGCTCTGGGATCTGCCTTCGGGCCGGCTGAGGGCGCGCCTGGAAGACCCCGCAGGTCGTCATTTGTTCAACCCGATCTTCTCGCCGGACGGGAAGGCCGTGGCCGTCACATCGATCTGTGGCGAATCGCGGCAGAACGGCTTCTGCGTCTGGGACGTGGCTTCGGGCAAGCTCCAGGCCGCCACATCGGTGCCGGGACCGCCCCTCGCCGCCTGGGCGTTTTCGCCCGATAGCAAGGTACTGGCCGGCAGCCGACTGGGTCAAGGATTGATGGTGTTCGACGCGGATACGGGACGCAAGCTCCGCTCGATCGACGCGGCACAGGTGGCCGGACGCCGCATCGCGTTCTCGCCCGACGGCACGCTGTTGGCGGTGCCGATGCTCGACGCGACGGTCGTCTTCTTTCGGGTCGCGTCCGGCAAGGTCGAGCGGACGCTGCCGGGCGACAAAGGCCGACCCGTCCTCGACCTTGCATTCTCCCCCGATGGCCATCGACTGGCTACCATGCCCCAGAACGGCGGGGTTCGCATCTGGGATCTTCGTACAGGCAAATTAGAGCGGACGATGACCTTGGAGACGCATGAAGACGGCTGCCGGATCCATTTTGCCGAAGGCGGCCGTGTGCTGGTCGCCCTGGACAGCAAAGGGGTACTCTCCCGGCTGGACGTGCGAACCGGCAAGGAGCTGTCGCGGTGGGCGAAGCGGCGACAGCAGTTCGGCTCGTCGGTGGGCGTCAGCGCCGACGCGAAGAACCCGGTCCTGCTAGGCGAGTGGGGATCGTGTGAACTTCGGCTCATCGACCTGCGGCGCGGCCGCGAGGTCGGGGCCGTCGTCGGACACCCCGGTCCGGTGAGCTTGATGGCCGTCTCGCCGGACGGGAAGTACCTCGCCGCAGGCTGCGGTTCCGGCTCGATGCCGGTGATCCGCCTGTGGGATTTGACCAACGGAAAACCGGTGCGCGAGTTGGCCGGGCACGACGCGGTGCTCACCTCCCTCGTGTGGTCTCCCGACAACAAACGGCTCGCCTCGGCCTGTGGCCAGGATGAATCGATTCGCCTCTGGGATCCGCATACCGGCCGTTGCCTGAACACGGTGAAGCTGAAGGATTTCAACTACCCCTGCCTGGCGTTTGCGCCCAGCGGGAAACACCTGGTCGCCTCGGGATTCAAGCACGTCAAGGATACGTCGGTCAATTTGCTGGGCGTCTGGGATGTCGAGTCGATGAAACAGCGGCACCTGATAGAGACCGTCTATCGGGGTTCGGGCATGGCTTTCTTGGACGATGTCACGCTGGCCTCGGTGGGAGGGGAGAATCTGTATTTCCTCGACATCGATACGGCCAAACTGACCCTCCCAGCGGTATCCATTGACATGCACGAGTGGCCTCATACCACGTCGGCAGACGGCAGCCGGCGGGCGGGCATCGTCAGGGACGAAAACCTCAGCGTCCTGGAGGGCGAAACCGGGATCGAATTGGCCCGGCTGCGCGTCGTCCCCCGCCTCTGCCCGTTCACCCTCTCTCCGGGCGGCGAGTACCTCGCGGTCTCCACCGAGGCCGGTCTGATCGAGTTGTTCGACGCGACTTCCGGCGCTCGTCTCGCCGAGTTTCGTCATTCCGCCACCGAGTTGGACGTGGCCCTGGCCTTCACTCCCGACGGAGGCCGGCTGCTCAGTGGCGGCAACGATACCACCGTCCTCGTCTGGGACGTGCGGGCGGCCCTGCGCGGGCGCGCGACGGCCGTCGTGCCGCTCGATCCGGCGAAGCGTCGAGAACACTGGGCCGCCCTGGGTTCCCGCAAGCCTGCCGCCGTGCGGGCGGCCTTGCTCGCCCTACGCGCCGACCCGCAGGGTACGCTGCGGCTGGCCGACGCCGAACTACGAGATGCACAGTCGGCGGCGAACGCCGAACGGGTGCGGCGGCTGATCGTGGATCTCGATGCCGACTCGTTCACGACGCGCGATCGCGCGAGCCGGGAGCTGACGGCTGTCGGCGAACCGGCTCGGTCGGCTCTGGTGCAGGCCGCTCGGGAGGGCGGGTCGGCGGAGGTGAAGAAGCGGGCCGCAGCCTTGTTGATCCTGTTAGGGACGGAGGGCCTTACGGAGGGCCAGCTCCGAGCGTTGCGTGCCGTGCGGCTGCTCGAGAAGATCGGCGGATCGCCGGCGCGCCGGGTACTCGAGCGGCTCGCCGGAGGGAGCGCCCACGACCCCGTCACGCGGGCGGCCGTGGCGAGCCTGCGTCGGCGGAAGACGATGGCGATCGACGCACGGGATTGATGCGACCGAAAACTTCACGTCTGCCCCTGGCCTAGAGCTAACCCCTCATGGAAGGATTCTCATGCGATACGCTGCTGTCTGTGTGGTGATCGTGGCGTTGGCCGGGCCGGGCTGGTGTGCTGGCCCTCCGGTGGTCCGGCGGGACGGCCTCGGCGACCCGCTGCCCCATCACGCTCTGTTCCGCCTGGGAAGCAATCGCTTGCGGACCCCCGGCGGTGTGGAGAGTGTGGCACTCTCGCCGGACGGCCGCGTGGCAGCCGCGACTGCGGCGACCGGGGCATCTTCCTGGCTGCTACTCTGGGATCTGCCTTCGCGCCGGCTGCGGGTGCGACTGGATGGCCCTGCGGGACGGTTCTTGTATAATCTTCTCTTCTCGCCGGACGGGAAGACCCTGACCGCCACCGCATGGTCGGACTCGCAGGGCAACGGCTTCTGCGTCTGGGACGTGGCCTCGGGGAAGCTGCAGGCCACCGTGTCGGTGCCCGGCCAGCGCATCGACGCCTGGGCATTTTCGCCCGACGGCAAGGTACTGGCAGGCAGCCGCCTCGGTCAAGGAATAATACTATTCGAGGCGGCCACGGGGCGCGAGCTCCGCTCGATCGACGCGGCGAAGGTGGCCGGACGCCGCATCGCGTTCTCGCCCTGTAGCACGCTGTTGGCGGTGCCGATGCTCGATGCGACGGTCGTCTTCTTTCGGGTCGCGTCTGGCAAGGTCGAGCGGACGCTGCCGGGCGACAAGGGCCGGGCTATCTTCGACCTGGCGTTCTCCCCCGATGGGCATCGAATGGCCATTTTGCGCCAGAATGCTGGGGTTTGCATCTGGGATCTTCGCACCGGCAAATCGGAGCGGACGATGACCCTGGACACGCAGGAACCCGGCTGCCGCATCCATTACATCGATGGCGGGCGCGAGTTGGTCGCCCTGGACAGCAAAGGGGTACTCTCCCGGCTGGACGCGCGAACCGGCAAGGAACTGTCGCGGTGGGCGGGGCGGCGCGAGCATTCCCGTGCGTCGGTTAACGTCACGAGTGACGCGAAGAACCCGGTCTTGCTGGGCGAGTGGGGATCTCACGAACTGCGGCTCATCGACCTGCGGCGCGGCGTCGAAGTCGAGGGTGTCGTCGTCGGCCATACCGGCCCGGTGAACTTCTTGGCCGTCTCGCCGGACGGGAAGTACCTCGCCGCAGGATGCGGTTCCGGCTGGGACTCGGTGATCCGCCTGTGGGACTTGACAACCGAGAAGCCGATCCGTGAGTTTGCCGGGCACGCGGGGGGACTCACTTCCCTGGTGTGGTCTCCCGACGGCAAGCGGCTCGCCTCGGCCAGTGGTCAGGACGAGTCGATCCGCCTGTGGCATCCACGAACCGGCCGCTGTCTGCACACGCTGCCGCTGAAGGAGTTCCATTGGCCCGTTCTGGCTTTTTCGCCCGGCGGGAGGCACCTGGCCGCCTCGGGATGGAAGGCCGTCAACGGTAAGTCGGTCGGCTTGCTCGGCGTCTGGAACATCGGGTCGATGAAACAGACGTATCGGACAGAGACCCTTTATCGTCCGGTCGGACTGGCTTTCCTAGACGATGTCACGCTGGCTTCGAAGGAAGGGGGGGAACTATGTTTCCGTGAGGTCGGGGCGGCCAAGCCGGCCCGCGCAGCGATTCCCGTCGATGTGCGGGATTGGATTCACGACGCATCGGCAGACGGGAGCAGGTGGGCGGGCCTCACCTCGGAAGACAGGCTCTGCATCCTGGAAGCCCAAACCGGGATCGTGTTGACCCGGTTGCACATCGTCCCCCTCGCCTGCGTGTTCGCCCTCTCTCCCGATGGCGAGTATCTTGCACTCTCTACCACAGCCGGTCTGATCGAGTTGTTCGACGCGACTTCCGGCGCTCGTCTCGCCGAGTTCCGTCACCCGGCGACCGAGTTGGACGTGGCCCTGGCCTTCACCCCCGACAACGGCCGGCTCCTCAGCGGCGGCAACGACTGCACCGTCCTGGCCTGGGACATGCGGTCGGCCCTTCGCGGGCGCGCGACGGCTGTCGCTCCACTCGATGCGGCGAAGCGTCGAGAACACTGGGCCGCTCTCGGCTCGCGCAAACCTGACGCCGTGCGGGCGGCCTTGCGCGCCCTGCGGGCCGACCCGCAGAGTGTGCTGCGGTTGGCCGACGCCGAATTCCAGGCGACGCAGTCGGCGGCGAACGCCGAACGGGTGCGGCGGCTGATCGCGGGGCTGGATGACGACTCCTTCTCGACGCGCGAGCGCGCCAGCAAGGAACTGGCGACCATAGGGGAACGGGCCGGGCCAGCGTTGAGGCAGGCCACCCAGGAGAGCGGGTCAGCGGAGGTCAAGAAGCGTGCCGCAGACTTGCTGCGCCTGTTGGGCGAGGATGGATTCGGCGAAGGCCAGCTCCGGGCCATGCGTGCCGTGAGGCTGCTCGAGAAGATCAGCGGATCGCCCGCGCGCCGGGTACTCGAGCGGCTCGCCGAAGGGAGTGTCTACGACCCCGTCGCGCGGGCGGCTGTGGCGAGCGTGCGTCGGCGAAAGACGATGGCGATCGACGCGCGGGATTGATGCGACCGAAAACTTCACGTCCGCCCCTCGCCTCCTCATGCACGACGCATATGTTGCTCTCACAGAGTCGTTGATCTCTTCGACTGAACACTGAACACTCTTCTCTCCCCAGGAGACCGCATCATGAAATCGCTGTGTTGCCTTTGTCTGATCGTCGTCGGCTTGCTGCCTCTGCTGGCCGAGGACAAGGTGAAGAAGGAGACGATGGGCACGATCGAGCGGATCGACCCGGCGTTCGATGACCTGATCGCCAAGGGCGAATCGCTCGAGAAGCTCGCGGGCGGCTACGCCTGGACCGAGGGGCCGGTCTGGGTCAAGAAGGGCGGCTACCTGCTCTTCTCCGACATCCCGAACAACAGCATCTTCAAGTACAAGGACGGCGAAAAGGTCTCGCTGTTCCTCAAACCTTCGGGCTACACCGGCAAGCGCGACGACTTCATGGAGCCTGGCTCCAACGGCCTGCTCATCGACCCCGAAGGTCGGCTCGTGTCGATGGAGCATGGCGACCGGCGCGTCGGTCGGCTCGTCCTCGGCGAGAAGGTCAGCGAGAAGGAGTCCATCGCCACGGAGTACGACGGTAAGAAGCTCAATAGCCCCAACGACGGCGCGTACAAGAGCAACGGCGACCTCTACTTCACCGACCCGCCGTATGGCCGAATGCTCAAGGGCAAGCCGTGGGTCTTCCCCGGTCGCGACATGGACTTTTGCGGCGTCTACCGCCTCGCCAAGGGTAGCAAGAAGCTCCAACTCCTGACCAAGGAGATGAGCTACCCCAACGGCATCGCCTTCAGCCCCGACGAGAAGACGCTCTACGTCGCCAACTCCGACCCGAAAAAGGCGATCTGGATGGCCTTTCCCGTTAAGGAAGACGGCTCACTCGGCAAGGGCAAAGTGTTCTTCGACTCGACCGAATGGGTCGGCGAGAAGAAGAAGGGCCTGCCCGATGGCATGAAGGTCGATGCGAAGGGCAACGTCTTCGCCACCGGGCCGGGCGGCGTCCTGGTGTTCAACTCCGCAGGCAAGCACCTCGGCACGATCTCCACGGGCGTCAACACGTCGAACTGCGCCTGGGGCGACGATGGCAGTGTGCTGTATGTGACCGCCGACCACGACCTGTGCCGGATCAAGACGAAGACGAAGGGCGCGGGGTGGTGATGGGAGAAGACGGTTGAGACGTGTTCGGAGTCGCGTTCAGGTCTGTTCGGTGATAGGAGGTTGGTCTGAAGCCGCGAGAATTCGTGCAGGTCGATCCTGCGACGTTGCACCTGCCGAGTTCTCGCCGGGACGGGGCCGACCCGTCCAAGTTGCACCGCCAACTCGCACGACACGGCCTTTCGATCGATGGGATGCCACCCCCGGAAGTGAAACGCGGTAGCGATGGGGAGTTGGTCATCTTCGATGGCGTGACTAGGGCGACGCGAGCGGCCAAATACTTGCCGGGCACCCCGATCACGGTCGAGGTAACGGGCGATTTACGCGGCCCAGTCGGAAACCTACCAACAGTAGGGGAGAAGCTATGATTGCAGCTGGGGATACGCGAGAGGATCTTCTATCCGCTCTCAGAGAGTTGGGCCAACTCCGTCCCGAGTGGCGACTAGGGCAAACCCTGGCTAACCTGGCAATGACCGCAGGCCGGCTGGACGGGGGCGGGGTCTGGGATCTGGAAGACGAGGAGGCGCTGGTGGCAGCGCGAGCGCTCATCGAGCAACACGCTGGGGTGGCCTCCTCGGGCACGGCCTCGTCAGTCTCGTCCTACCGGAACGGCGATCCGACCTGATTGTCAGGAGGTCTGCCCGCCAAACCAGTGGAGGTATGTCGATGTCGCCGTTGCTCGATCAAGCGGTAGCAGAAGCACGCAAGCACCGGCGACACCCTCTAGTCCTTACGATACTCTTCGCAATACTCCGGTCGCTAACCAGTAGTTTCATAGATCACGGGTCGTCGCTGGTCCGACCCCACCCCCCAGCCCCCTCCCCTAAAAGGGAGGGGGAGCAAGACCGTACCGTGGGAGACTTCACGGCTTGAGACATGCCTTTGGCTCCCCCTCCCTTTTAGGGG
>JANXSH010000083.1 GCA_025356615.1 Planctomycetia bacterium
GGAATAGTTGTCAGTTGTCAGTTGTCAGTTGTCGGAGAGGGACTAGAAGTATGGTCCGCGATCCATGATTGTATTTGCTGACAACTGAGAACTGACAACTGACAACTGACAACTGACATTCGCCTCCACGGGTCTGGGACCAGTCATGATGCGATCTACCCGTGGTCGTACTGCAAGAGTAGGAAGCAGACGGCGTACGACATCGAAAGCTCGGCTCCGGGCCGAGAGTCTCGATCGGTCACCCGCTGAAGATAGTGGCTCTGGCCGATCATCTGGAGGCTGTGTTACTTGCTATCAACATATCTGGCGGCAACTATGACTCTACCGACCGACCTCGGCATCGTGCCCTTCACGGATGTCACCATCCCGAGCGACACCTCCGAGGCTCGTCGGATCCAGGAAGAGATCGAACGACAGATCGCGGCCATGCGGGTCTCCGAACAGGAGGTCTTCAGCGTCCGCCTTGCGATGGAGGAAGCCCTGGTCAATGCCATCAAGCACGGCAACCAGATGGACCGCTCCAAGTTCGTTCGCATCAGCTATCGCTTCCTCCTCGATCGCGTCGAAATCCAGATCACCGACGAAGGGGCTGGCTTCGACCCCGAAGATGTCCCCGACCCGACGGCGTTCGAGAATCTCGAGCGCCCCTGTGGCCGGGGCCTCATGCTCATGAGGCACTACATGACCGAGGTCGTCTACACCTCGCGGGGCAACTCCGTGAGCATGACCAAAGTCTTCAAGACCTATGGAAAGAAGTGAGCCGGCTGGCCCGATCATGACCACGCCGATGATGCAGCAGCACCGGGAGGCCAAGGAACGGTATCCCGGCATGATCGTCTTGTTTCGCGCCGGGGACTTCTACGAACTGTTCTTCGAGGACGCCGAGATCGTCTCGCGCGTCCTCAGCATTACTCTGACGACGCGCGATGGGCAAGTCCCGATGGCGGGGTTCCCCCACCACGCCCTCGAAACGCACCTCCGCAAGCTCATCAAGGGCGGCCACCGCATCGCCATCTGCGACCAGATGGAGGACGCCTCCCAGGCCAAAGGCCGGATCATCCGCCGTGAAGTGACGCGCGTCATCACGCCCGGCACGCTCACCGACGAGGGGCTCCTCGACCCGCGCCAGGCGAATCATCTCGTCGCCCTCGCCCCCGCAGGCCGGGCACGCGGCCCCATCGGCCTCTCTTGGGTCGATCTCTCCACCGGCCTGTTCCACGCCGCCGATGTCGAACGGGATCGCCTCATCGACGAGATCACACGATTGGCCCCTTCGGAACTCCTCGTCGGCGAGATGGCCGCCAACGCCGAGTCCGCCGGGCTGATCGAACGCCTCCGCGAGTCGATCGCCAGCCTGACCGTGAGTCATCGCCCCGACTGGACGTTCGACCCGACGACCGCCCGCGCCACACTGTGCAATCACTTCGCCGTGAAGACCCTGACCGGCTTCGGCTTCGACGACTCGCAACCGTGCCTCAGCGCCGCCGGGGCGCTGCTGCTCTACCTGCAAGAGATGCTCAAGTCCACGCTCGGCCATCTGCATCGACTCCGGCCCTATGCCGAGGAGCGCTACCTCTTCCTCGACGAGGTCACGCGGCGGAGTCTCGAACTCACGCGCACCCTGCGCGACGGCAGCCGACAGGGGTCATTGCTCTCGGCGCTCGATCGCACGGTCTCCGCGATGGGCGCGCGACTGCTCAACGACTGGCTCCTCTCGCCACTCGCCGACCGGCGCGAGATCGAATCCCGCCTCGGGGCCGTCGCCGAACTGCTCGACGGACACAGCCGAAGGGCCGACCTGCGTGAGCAACTCGAAGGCGTGTTCGACCTGCAACGCCTCACCTCGCGCGTCAGCACGGGCCGAGCTTCGCCGCGCGACCTGCTCGCCGTGGCCCGCACGCTCGGCCTGTTGCCGCGCATCGAGTCGTTGCTCGACGGGTGTCAGGCACCCCTCTTGATCCAGTTGCGCGGCAAGCTCGACACCTGCCCGGACCTGAAGGAGGCACTCGAAAACGCCCTCGTCGAGGAGCCGCCCCTCAGCCCGCGTGAAGGGGGGCTTATCCGTAAAGGTTATGACCCCGAACTCGACGCCATCACGGAGGTCGCCAGCGGCGGCAAGGCGTGGATCACCCGATTCCAGGCCGACGAGATCCGCCGGACGGGCATCCCGAGCCTGAAGGTCGGCTACAACCAGGTGTTCGGCTACTACATCGAGATCACCAACACCCACCAGGCCCGCATCCCGCAGGGCTACGAGCGTCGTCAGACGCTGAAGAACGCCGAGCGCTACATCACCGTCGAACTCAAGGAGTACGAAGAGAAGATCCTCTCCGCCACCGAGAAGCTGAACCAGCGCGAGTACGAGTTGTTCCTACACCTGCGCGACCAGGTCGCTTCGAGGACGCGACAACTCTTGCAAACCGCCGAGACCCTCGCCAGCCTCGACGTACTCGCCGCCCTCGCAGAGTTGGCGGCCCAGCGCAACTACTGTAGGCCGACGCTGTCCGATCAACCGATCCTGTCCATCCGTGAGGGCCGACACCCTGTTTTGGATCAAACGCTACCGCCGGGCACGCTCGTCCCCAACGACGTGAAGATGGGCGACGAGGAGGGCCACTTCCAACTCATCACCGGCCCGAACATGGGCGGCAAGAGTGTGTACCTGCGCCAGGTCGCTTTGCTCACGCTCATGGCGCAGGTCGGCAGCTTCGTCCCCGCCAAGGAAGCGCTCATCGGCCTGACCGATCGCATCTTCACGCGCGTCGGCGCGAGCGACGACCTGGGCCGGGCGCAAAGCACCTTCATGGTCGAGATGACCGAAGCGGCGAACATCCTTAATAACGCCACGTCACTGAGCCTCGTCGTCCTCGACGAGATCGGCCGGGGAACCAGCACCTACGACGGCGTCTCGCTCGCCTGGGGCATCACCGAGTACCTCCACGACCGCATCGGCTGCCGGACGCTGTTCGCGACGCACTACCACGAGTTGGCCGAACTCGCGGGGCGACTGCCGCACCTGCGCAACCTGCACGTCCTCGTCCACGACACCACGGACGACATCGTCTTCCTGCACAAGGTCGCGCCGGGCAGCTCGCTCCAGAGCTACGGCATCCACGTCGCCCAGCGTGCCGGCGTGCCGCAGCCTGTTTTGGATAGGGCCAGGGCAGTGCTTGCGGATCTGGAGGCACAACACCAGTTAGCGGAAGCGGACCCCGCGCGGCACATACGGAAGCCGCGACTGGTGCAGGCGAGCCTGTTCGCTGGGAGCGAAGACCCGGTGCTGGTGGCGCTGCGCGAGATCGACGTGGGGGCGATGACGGCGGAGGAGCTGGCGGAGCAGGTGCGGCGGTGGCAGCGGGAGTTGGGGCGTTGACGCCTCCGAACGAGTCGGAAGCGTGAGCGAGGGACACTTTGCCCTCATCCGTTCAAACGGTTGACAGGGGGCAAGGTTGTGTCTAGTGTTATCCAACAGGAAGAGACAGAATCGGTGGTTCGGTGCCAAGGAGTAATCGGTAGGAAAGTTGTCCCATGCCGTCCCAATATCCCCACAAACGGACGCTTCGTAACGAATACCTGGGCGTAAGCAAGGTCATCCGCGCGATGACCTTGCCCGAGCTGGATTGGCTCGTGGAAGCTCAATTCGCGAAGTGGCGCGATCAAGAAACCCGCAAGGGGCAGCAAAGGCACAAAGAGGCGGAGCGAAAAGCTGCGAGGCAACATGCCGACAACCTAAAAGGGCAAGCCGAGGAGGACACCCGAGCTGCCCAAGAGAACCACGATGCCTTTCGGACCATTCTCAGCGGAAGTATCGGCGTCAACTTAGCACTGGATTGGGAACAACTCCTGGACCGGCGGTGCGTGCCGCATTTCCAGTTCACCCAGCCAAAACCTAACAGAGACCAGATTCGCCTTCACCTTCTCGGCCCAAAACCGACCCAAACTCTCGTTGCGTCTCTGGCTCCTGGGGGACCAAGCTTCCTGGAATTCTTCCTTCCCTTCTTGCGCAGGCGACGACTGGAGCGCGAAACTCGAGATTATGAGACGGTGGAGAAAGAAAATCAGCGAGTCAGAACGGAATTTCGGAAGCGGTTGAAAGAATACGAGTCCCGTGAGAAAGAAGTGAGGGAGGCGTATAACTCGGCCGTTCGTACCTACAACGCCAATCTGGAGCACGAGAAGGAAAAGTACGTTCGACAACGGGATGAGTTTCTCGCCCCGCAAGTAACCCATAACTGCGCGGTTCTGGCCTTCCGTTCCCGGTATGAGACGGCCTCGCCCGAGGCAGTCGAGCAGTACATGCGGATGGTTCTCGATCGCTCATCGTACCCGGAGCCGATCACCGGCGAGTCTGATGTGCGCTTCGATGAAGCCAGCAAGACGCTCGTAGTCAGCTTCTGGCTGCCCGAACCGGCGGAAATTCCGAACATTGTCGAATACAAATACGTCGCATCGCGCAAGGCGATCAAGCCTATGGAGATGAAACCGAAGGAGTTCGAGGCATTCTACGACGGAATTATACACCAGATCACTCTCAGGACGATGCACGAAGTATTCGTCGCGGATTACGCCCTCGGTGTAGAAGCGGTCGTCTTCAACGGTTGGGTCCGTGGGATCGACCGCAGGACCGGAAAGCCCTTTACATCGTGCGTCGTAAGTTGCGAAGCTTCACGAAAGCACTTCATGGATTTGAACCTCGCTCATGTTTCGCCGAAAGAGTGTATTCGGGGGCTCAAGGGCATCACTGCGGGGCCGCTCATCATGCTGGCACCGGTGAAGCCGATCATGGAACTCAAGAGAGACGACGACCGATTCGTGGAATCGAAGGAAGTACTGGACCATCTCGGACTTGATGTTAACTTAGCGGCGATGCCCTGGGAGGACTTCGAGCACCTGGTCCGAGAACTCTTCGAGAAGGAATTCGCTCAGACAGGGGGTGAGGTTCGAGTCACTCAGGCAAGTCGAGACGGGGGCGTCGATGCGATTGCCTTTGACCCAGATCCCATCCGTGGCGGCAAGTTCATTATACAGGCTAAAAGATACAACATGGTCGTGCCCGTATCTGCGGTCCGCGATCTTTACGGTACGATGATCGCGGAAGGAGCAACGAAGGGTATTCTCGTGACGACCAGTCATTACGGAAGGGACAGCCGCGAGTTCGCCAAAGATAAGCCGATCGCCTTGATCGACGGTGAAAATTTAGTGCATATGTTCCAGAAGCATGGGCGCGATGTACACATCGTGATGCTCCCGAAAGGGGATCCACGCCGCGGGTTGGGATCGGTAGTCGGCTAACCAAACGCCTCGCCTGGGTCAAGAAAAGGGGGTCAGGTCAGATTTTGCTGGACGGCGTCGTGTGAGACGGTGATATTTAACCCGACTTCTTTTCCCTTCCCGACAAGAGGCAGCCCAATGACGAACTTCTTGCATCACGAATTCGACCTGTCCGCGAACGACACCGTCGAGGTGGCGCTCGACAACCAGGCCAACGTGCGCCTCCTCGACGACACGAACTTTTTGCTCTACAAGAGTGGCAAGCAGCACCGCTACCACGGTGGCTTGGCGAAAACGTCGCCAATCCGGATTGCTGCCCCTCACGCCGGACATTGGCACGTCGTCATCGACCTGGGCGGCTACGCGGGCACCGTTCGGGCATCCGCTAGTGTCCTCCAGGGGGCATGATGGCAAAATCCAAAACGCCTCCCGATCCGGCGATACACCGAATTCCCCTCGGCAAACTTCGGATATTCGAAATTACGGAGGGCGAATTGGAGGCACTCGAACGAGGTTCGCCCGAGTCCATCTTCCTGAATCTCGCGATCGCGGTACTCTCCATCGCGATCTCCTTTTCGGTCGCCCTCGCCACGAGCAAGATCGAGAATGATCGCACGTTCGATGTCTTCGTGATCGTCACTTCGGTAGGGTACGTTGCCGGAACCACTTTCGGGCTACTCTGGTTCATTTCGCGACGGACGCTCAGGAATGTATCCGCAGAAATCCGTTCCCGAATTCCACCGGAAGGCATTCAAGTAGACGGAGGCGAGCCTCCAAACGAGGGCCAGAAAATGCCGCCCGGTACTGTTTAATCGAGCGATCACGAAAACCCCCGAAAGTGGGAGTTACCAATGGTCAGCCCCGTACTCGAACTACAACTCCGTGAGCATCTGAACAACCTGCCTCCCAGCCAACAACGGCAGGTACTGGACTTCGCCCGCGCCCTCGCCGCCTCACGTCCTCGCGGTGTGGCAGGGCGGGACTTGCTCCCGTTGGCGGGTGCCATCGCTGCCGACGACCTGGCGACCATCTCCCAGGCGGTCGCGGACTGCGAAGAGGTGGACGCGCATGGCTGGTAGGTTCCTGCTGGACACCAACATCGTCTTCGCCCAGGACGCTGGCGTCCTGGAACGGTCTGATCCTGGTGACCCGCGATGCCCACTTCAACGAGATAGCGAACCTGACCGTCGTCGCGTGGTGAGTTATTCAGCGGCCTCCCGTGGAAAGCGATAAGGGGTCAGGAGTCGAATCGAAACCGAACCGGGCCGAATCGGTCACGAGCGCATTGAGGCGTCCGAGATCGAGCCGGCCTCATGAATGTGTTGCTCGAACCATGCGTCTGGGGCGGAGCCAAGCCTGACCTTCAGGGAGCCGGTCACGACGTGTGGTGGACGGGTGATCTCGCGAAGGATCCGGGCGATGAGGCCATCCTCGCCAGGGCGCACCGGGAGCAGCGTGTACTCATCACGCTCGATAAGGACTTCGGCGAACGGGCGATCCAGATCCGCCTCTGGGACCAGCACCTACGTCGTGTTCGTGCGCGGATCGACGACTCGGGGTGTCGTCGTATCCGCGCGGAGGTCTTGCTGCTGCTGGTCCGTCAACTGAATTTTCATTGATTCCCCCGTCGCTCACGCTTCCGATTCGCTTTACTTCATCCCCTTGATCCATGCCTCGAACAGCCTCACCGCCTTCTCGTCCACCCGCGCGGACGCCAGCGGCGGCATCTGGCCGCGTCCGCGATGGGCCAATCGATGCACCAACACCGACTTCTCCGGAGACCCCGGCGCGACGAGGAACGCATCGGCGATGCCGAACTTGTCGTGCAACGGGCGCTCGCGCAGCAGCTTCATCTTGTCCGTGGCGGTGTCGGCATCCAGGAGCATGGCCGCGTTGCCGCCGCCCGCCCAGACGTGGCAGTGGGCACAATTACTGTGCAGGTAGGCGCGCACGCGCGAGGATATCTCGGCCTTCTCGTCGTCGGGGTCGGCGAGGCGCGGCATCTGGGCGGGGAGTTTCGGCAGGCTCTTCGTGTCGCCCTTCCGGGAGACCTCGGCGAGTTGCTCCCTTCGTTTCGTCAGCTTCGTCGTCAACTGGTCGCCGACGCCGATCCTGGGTTGACGCAGGATCTTGGGGAGTGTCAGGCGAAGGGCAACTCGGCCCAGTTGGCCGAGGCCCGCCGCTTGCTCGTCGATGGGCTTCCATTGTTCGGATTTGCTCCCGCGAAAGACGCCGAGGCGTTCCATCACCGCGAGTTGGTTCTCCCGCGTCCCGCCGCAGTCGATTTCGCGATTGATCTGGCGCGTCGTGAGGCCGAGGACGTAGTTCGCCGCCCGCGAGTGGCAGACCATGCACTCGACCCGGCTGGGGTAGTGCCAGGCGAGGTCCGACTTGCCGTCCTTGGCCTTCGGGTCGCGGACCAAGTAGGTGCGATCCCTGCCGGGCGCTTCGACGAGGAGGGCGTCGGTTTGGTCGTCATTCCAGGCATACGAGTAGCCGAACCACTCCTTGTCCTGGAGCGTCAGGAATCGCGTCTCGACGCGCTTCCGCGTGCCGTCGGCGAGGTCGAGGGCGAACGTCTTGACGAGAACGGTCTGCTCGGGGAAGGTCCAGAAACTCTTCTCGCTGAAGGCGACCGTCTCGAAACCCGGCAGCGCGAGGTGGCGCTCCTTGTGGGCACCGTCGGACCAGAGTTGCGCGTTCACGGAGTACGGCACCAGTGCGGGTTGGACCTCGTAGCGGGCGACGGAGCGGAAGAGGCCCGACTCGCTGAGTTTGCGCGGGAATGTGTTCTTGGCGGTGATCGCGGGCGCAGGCTCGAGTTGATGGATCTGCCCGGTGAGATCGACGACGTACAACTCGCCCTCGCGGTCCGCGCCGAATCCGACGATCTGGAGGCGCGTCAGGGCGAGTTCCTTCTTCCAGGTGACTTTGCCCGCTTTCTGGCGCAGTGCCCAAATCTTGCCCGTGCTGTAGTCGCCGTAGATGTACGCCCCGACGAGGTCGCGGAACTTCTTGCCGCGATAGACGAGGCCGCCGGTGATCGATCGCGACTCGGAATGCGGGTGTTCGATCAGGGGCGCAACGAGTGGGGCCGGGCCTTGCTTGCGAGTGAGGTAGAACGGGTGCGAGCCTTCCCTGACGCTCCAGCCGTAGTTCGCCCCCCGCTTCCCGAGGTGGATCATCTCCCAGAGATCCTGGCCCACGTCGCCGATGTAGAGGTCGTTCGTCTTGGCGTCGAAGCTCATGCGCCAGGGGTTGCGCAGGCCGAACGCCCACAACTCCGGGCGAGCGCCGGGCACCTTCAGGAAGGGGTTGTCCTTCGGGACCGCGTAGCCCTTGCCTGCGGGTGCGCCATCGACATCGATCCGAATGAGGCCGGAGCAGAGGTCGCGGAGGTCTTGCCCGGTGTTGTCGCCGTCGCTGTCGCTCGTCCCGTCGCCGGAGGTCAGGTAGAGCATGCCGTCGGCCCCGAACCCGAGGTCGCCACCGTTGTGGCCGTTCGACTCCCACTCGATGATGAGCTTGCGCGTCGCGGGGTCGCAGCGTGGCGAGTCTCCCGACACGCGGTATTGCCAGATCTGGTTCTTCTTCTTCGGCTTGGAGTTGGGGCCGTTGCTGAAGACGTAGACGAGCTTGTTGGTCGCGTATTTGGGGTGGAACGTCATCGAGTAGGTGTCGGCATCGGGCAACTGCACGAACTCGGTCGTCTTGTCGCCCTTCGGCGAAAAGTGGACGATCTTGCCGTTCTGTTCGACGACGAAGAGGAGGTCGTGGGCCGGATGGCTGGTGAGGTAGACGGGCAGCTTCAACGATTGCTGCGCGAACACCCGGCGCGTGCGGTAAGGCGGCGGGGCATCCGGCGAACCGACCACGCGGGAGGTCGTCAGCGGGACGCGCGGGGAGGTCTTGGGGGGAACAGGCGGCGCGGCGGCGAAGAGGAGGAACGCCCAGACGGGGAGGGCGGTCATCGAGAGTAGCCGAACCATGCGATTGACTCCGGTCCATGCCGTCGGTCGTTGCGGAGGGTCAAGAGTTGATTGTCTCGCATGGGGGGGCGGAAGGCAAGGGGCGTCGGGTTGAACGGCGAACCCGAGTAGCTAGGATAGGCAGCACGTCGTCCCGCGCGACCGAGTCGAATGGTCGCTACCCAGGAAACGAGCCTACACCAATGTCTACCCACCCCAACGCTTCGGGTCTCGACCAGCCGCCTCCCGCCCGGACGATGTCGCGGCGGAGACTGCTCGCCGCGATGGTCGGCAGTGCCGTCGCCGTGGGGGCGGGCGTGTGGGCCTCCCGGAAGTGGGCGAAGCCGATCCCAGGAGGAGCCGTCATGAACCCCCGACTGTTCACGTTCGTCGGAGGGGAAACGGGCACTTGGTCCGTCCTCCAGATCAAAGCGGTCGTCGGGGAGACTCTTCCCGACGTGAAGCGGCTGGACATCCTGAATACAACCGTCCCCGCCCTGCCGGACGCCGCGAAGTGGCGCCTGCACGGCGTCACGAGCAACGAACGCTACGCCACCCGCGCCGAGAAGGACTTGCTCGTCGCGAAACAGGCGGCCCTCGGACGACCGGGAGCCACCCACGCCGCGCTCATCCCGATTCGGAAGAATGCGAAGTGGTGGGGTCTGACACAGGACGAGCGGCGGGGCATCTTCGAGGACCGATCGCACCATGTGAAGACGGGCCTGAAGTATCTACCGGCGATCGCCCGGCGGCTGCACCACTGCCGCGACCTGGGCGAGAACGAGCCGTTCGATTTCTTGACCCTGTTCGACTACGCCGAGGCGGACTCCGCAGCGTTCGAGGACATGGTCGCCGAGTTGCGGGCTTCGGAGGAGTGGAAGTTCGTGGACCGGGAGGTCGATATCCGGCTAGTGCGGGAAGGCGTGTGAATTCGATAGGCGAAGGAGGGCGGCGGCGGTGGTTCCAATCTCTGCACCCCGGTTCGAGCTCGACGAGTGCAACAGCGACGCCGAGCGAACGTTCATTGACGCGATCCACGCACGCGCTGAAGCGGGCGGGTGGTTCGCGGACGCCTGGCGGGTGTGGGACGAGCGGCTGACATTGTCCGTCTGCCCGTGCGACAGCGAGCCGGAGTACAACTGCGTCCTCCGCACGCTCCGGGTAGACTTCGACGGGGCGGCGGTGCGGTTCGGGCCGGATGAGACGTACCAGTTCGCCACCGACTTGGACCCGACCAGGCCGGGCGTGTCTCTGCTGTCCGGCCGGCCAATCGCCGAGCTGGCGGCTGCGGCAGCCGACTGGCTGGAGCGGGAGATGCGGCGGCCGATCGTGCGGCAGGAGTGGGACCGCCTCGACCGCCGTGGGGTCCCCCCCCGGCTCTGGGTGCTGGCCGACACCGGCGAGGGCGTTGTGGAGCGCGGCCAACGGTCGCCGGACTTCGGCCCGCCGGATCGGATCGTGTCTGTCCACAGGTAGCGCCCCAGACGCCGAACCTGACCGCCGTTAATGATTTGGTTGGTGTGTCCCTGTTCGTCGTTCCGGCGGCAGGTGAGCTCGGTCGATAGGCCGAAATACAGCCAACCACAGAGGCACAGAGAACACAGAGAAAGACACAGAAGGAATAGAGAGCAAAGTTAGAGGACGAGGGCGTCTACTCTGGAATCGTGCTTGTTTTCGGTGTGTTCCTCTGCGTTCTCTGCCTCTGTGGTTAGCTTCTTTCGGTCTGTTGCTCGAATCAGGGGAGGGATGGCTTACGATGGCACCCGCGCCGTATCGCTCAACCCCTGATTGATCCGATTGCCGTTCACCTCGAGCGTGAAATACTCCGCGGCCTGGGTGATCTCGAACTCCAGGAATGCCGACATGCCGCTGTCGGAATAGTCCTTGACCGTCTTGCCCTGCGGGTCGAGGATGCGGCCCTTGTCGGCGATGCGGGCGTTCTTGTCCACGACCTCGGCGAAGATTTCCTGGAGCAGGCGCATCTCGGCGGCGACCTTGTGGTCCCAGAGGTCGATCGGCGTCCCGCTGTCGAGGTCGTCGAGTTCCTCCATCTGGGCCTCGTTGACGTTCGCGCCGACGCCGATCAGCACGAACTTGAGCGGTCGGCGCTTCCCCGCATGGACTTCCCTCGCCAACTGGACGCTGTAGCGCTTGACGGCGTCGAGGTCGTGCAGTTCGCCGTCGGTGATGAAGACGTAGAAGCCCCACGGCGCATCCGCGAATCGCTCGACGAAGTAGCGGACGGCGGGTAGCAGTTGCGTCCCCGTGCCGAAGTCGTCCGGCGGGCCGAAGACGTGGCGGGCGGCCTCGTCGGCGGTCAGGTCGCCGATCTCTTGCACCTGGCTTCCGCCCTCGCCGACGGCCCAGTAGATGCATGTAGTCCCGCCGTCGGCGTCGAGTTTGCCTGCGAGGTGGGCGCAGACCTTCTGGGCGACGGGCGTCACCTCGTTGACGGTCTGCTTCTTGGTGCCGAATAGGCTGGCGAAGAAGCCGCCCCCGCCGGTGTTGACGCCATACGCCTCGGCCATCGAGCCGGAGCCGTCCAGGGCGATCCCCGTCTGGGTGCCTTCGCGTTCCGGCTCCATCAGCACCGTGGCGACGACGCGAACCTTGCCGCCGGCGGCGGGGTAGACGTTGACCTCGCCGAACGGCTCGACGACTTTTTTCAGCTGCATGGGAGGCTCCATCAAAGGCAGGAATTAGCCACAGATGAATACAATTCGATTGTTTTATCTCTTATGTCTTATCTGTGTTCATCTGTGTTCATCTGTGGCTAATCTGCATTTTACTTGTCCTTCATCGGGTCGAGGTCGAGGTCCGTCTTTTCCGTCGTCTCCGTGCCGAACTCCAGCGGCAGGCTCTTCCAGTCGTCGTCGGTCAGGTCGATCGGCAGTTCGTCGTGCATCGCCGGCTCCGCGTCCATGACCGGCTGGGCCAGGGGGATGACGCTGGGGGGGATCGCGGGGAGCGCTCCGCTCGTCGTCGGTGCCTGGAAGGTGTCGCTCAGCGATTGATTCACCCGCATGCCGTTCACGTCGAGGGTGAAGTATTTCGCCCCGGCGGGCATCTCGAACTCGAGGAAGGCGGGCATGCCCTGGGATGCGTAATCGCGGACGACCTTCCCCTGGGGGTCGAGGATCCGGCCGTGGTCGCTCACGCGGGCGTTCTTGTCCACGACCTCGGCGAAGATCGTCTCGAGCGTCCGCATCTCGGCGGCTAGTTTGTGGTCCCACAGGTCGATCTCGGTGCCCGTGTCGAGGTCGTCGAGTTCCTCCATCTGCCTCTCGTTGACCTCGGCCCCGACGCCGATCAGCACGAGCTTGAGCGGGTTGCGCCGGCCGCGCGACACCTCTTGCGCGAGCCGTTTGGTGTAGGCGATCACCTCGTCGAGGTCGTGCAGCTCGCCGTCCGTGATGAAGACGTAGAAGCCCCACGGCGCGTCCGCGAAGCGCTCGACGAAGTAGCGCACGGCGGGCAGGAGTTGCGTCCCGGTGCCGAAGTCGTCCGGCGGGCCGAAGGGGTGGCGCTCGACCTGGTCGCCGGTCAGGTCGCCGATGACCTGGATCTCGCTGCCGCCGGGGCCGACGGCCCA
>JANXSH010000087.1 GCA_025356615.1 Planctomycetia bacterium
TCGAGAGAGTCGGTGCGATCCTCCCACTCAGCCTCGTCGTCCGTGTTCTCCGTCTCAGCCGAGTCCGATGACGGAGGCGAGTCTCCCGCGTGGGGCCATTCGAGAATTGCAGGCGGGAAGTCCTGGTGTTCGATCGCTGCCGGCGGGGTAGGAACCTGCTCCAGTTCATGGGAGGGCTGTGGGGCCGACACGGGTTCCGGCTCACCACTCTCGATGGGCATTGCGGGATGCACTTCTGTCGTCGGAGGTTCGTGAGAGGGTGCCTGTTCGTGCTGGGGTTGGGCATGAGGCTCCTGCGTCCCTGGTGTTCCACCCGATGGGGGAGGGAGACTGTCCGTTGAGATCAGGACCGGCGTGTCATCGTGAGGAGCGCCTTCAGGGAAAGACGACGCCGGGGAGTCTGACATGCCAGTTCCTCGATCAGGGTGTCGATGTCTCGGGACGATCGTTGCTCGAACAGTCGGCCGCGCACGCGCGTCGTCGCGTCGCGTAGCTGGTCGTAGGCCGCCCGGATGTCTCGGAACTTCTCCGGGGATCGCTCCGGCGGATGCTGCTTGACCAGTTCCAGGTAGCGTTTGCGGATGGTCGTGTCGTCGCTGTCGGGCGTCAGGCCGAGGACTTCATAGGGATCCGTCATGCCGGGTGCCTCCTAGAAGAAATTGTCCATGAAATCATCGGGTACGCCCCCACCGAACATGCGGGAGAAGGCGTCCGCGAACGGGTTGAGCATGCGGAGGAGGGCCATCCGGCGCTCGATGTCGGCGAGCATCTCCTTGATGCCCGCCTCGTTCGGGGGGCGCTTGTGAGCCAGTTGGGCGGCCCTTTCGAGGGGGTAGCGGACCCTGTAGTCGCGCAGATCCTCTTCGGGGTCGTCCCCCATGAGGTGGACCCCCTCGAGGTAGGGGAAGTGGGGGTTGTCCGGGAATCGTGTTTGCCCGGCGCGGTAGAGCGGGGGGACGATCCGGCTGATGCCCTCCTGCCCGATCAGTGCTTTTATCAAACGCAAGAGCTGCCGCTCGTCGAGGGTCGCGCTGTCGAGCTTGCTCGCGAGGGCGATGATCTTCTTGACGTGCGTCTTGATGCCGAAGTAGGTCACGTCGGCGTTGACGAGCGCGGTGGCGTATTCGACCAGGGCGAGGAGGGTGGGCGTGTCCACGGGGTCGGCTAGCTTCGAGGTGAACTCCTTGCCGAGCCGCGTCTTCTCCTTCGGGGGCAACGACATCCGATGGGACTCGACGACCAGTTGGTAGCTGATGTAGAGTTCGCCGACGAGCGTCCGGGCCTGGGCGAGCAACTCCTCCGAGCGCGGCTGGTCCCCGGCGACTCGCTCGGCGACCGCCCAGGTACATAGCAGGGAAAGGTGTTGGTCTTGCCCGGAATAGTCGAGTGCGGTCTGGAAGAGGGGACGGGCTTCGGCGAATTTCTTCTTCGACACCAGCTCGCGCGCCCGACCCCGGTACGCATGGCCGAGGTGCCCCCTTGCCGAGGTGTCGAGGGGCTGCATGTGGACGACCTGTTCCCACACTTCGCAGGCGCGCTCGTGGCGGTCGTGCTTTACCAAGACCGCCCCGAGCATCCGGGCGGTCTCGACATCGTTCGGGAATCGCTCGATCAGCGCCTCCCCCGTCTTGATCGCCTCCGTCTCCTTCCCACTCACGAGCATGGAGCGGAACAGCCCCGTGTGGGCGTCGATCAGCGTCGGGGCCAGTTCGATGGCTTTGCGGTAACACTCCGCTGCCGTGGGGTTCAGGGGCCGGGGCGGGGCTTCCATCCGCCGGATGGCGCGCGGCAACTTCGCGAATTGTGCGGCGGTCGGGATCGAGTCGGCGTTCTCCGCCATCTTGACCCAGACCAACGCGCGGGCCAAGGAACACTCGTCGCCCGGCCAGAGTTGCGGCATCGCGGCGATGTCGTTCTGGTACGCCTCCCAGAGGCGGTGGGCCTTCGTCAGCTCGCCGGCGAGTTGGTTCCCGAGTGCGTTGAGGCGATTGAGTTTCGGATCGACCGGCATGGTCCCGAAGACGCGACGGTATCGGGCGAGGTCGTTGGGGCCGGTCTCGAGGACCTTCCAGTAGAAGCAGGTCGAGAGCCGGGGGATGATCTGCGGGGCCTGCTGCTGGAGGACCGGCAGCAGGCGTTCGGCCAGACTCAGGGCCTCCGCGAGCGAGTCGGGGTTGTCGAGCGCCTTTCGCAAAGCCCTCATCTGCGAGCGGAGGTCGGTCCCCAGTGTGCCGTCGAGTTGTTGGCGGAGCCGGACCTGGACCGGCGGGGATTGCGCCTGCTGATAGGGGGGATCGATCGAGGCGCGGAAGGGGGCCGCGATTCGGGCCGGGGGGCGCTCGGGGTCGAGCCGCTGCCAGTTCTCGAGGGCGCGCTCGTCGTCGTTGGCATAGTATGCCTGGAAGCCGCGCAGGAGGATTTTCCACTCGAGGTAGGGCGACTTGAGGCCGACGGCACCGAGCGTCTGGCGTGCCGCGTCGTCCTGGCCGTTCTCGACCTGGCGGAACGCCTCGAGGATGCGGTCGTGGTCTTCGCGCAATTCGGGAGGCAGGGGGGTCTTTCCCGTCCCCTCCTGCACGATAGCAGCGTCGGCTATCGAAGTCAGGAGTTGCAGCCCGATCTGCTTCGTGTCGGCTCCGCCGGGTAGCTTGGCGAGTCGGTCCGTCAGGATCTTCAACCGGGTCACGTCGCCGCAGCGGGCCATCTCCTTGGCGAGGCGTTCGATCCAGACGCGGTTCTTGTCGTCGAGCCGGCTGGCGACCTCGAGGACGGTCGCCGCGTCGCGGACGGCCCCCATCGTGTGCAGTTGCAAGGCCCGCTGGAGGTAGGTGTCCTTGAGGAGGTCCAGGTGATCCGGCGTCGGCTCGTATTTGTAGAGCTGCTTGACGAGTTCGAGCGCCTGCTGGAACCGTCCCTCTTTCCGCGTCCGCTCGATGCGCGCCTTGGCGTCGGCGGTGTAAGGGGTAGTCTGGTTGTGCGGACGTTTCGACACGGGACTCTAGCTCCGATCAACTCCGAGGGAGACGCTGCGGTATTCTATCGAACGGGCAAGGGATGCGCCAGGTCAGCATCGGCTTTTTGTGATGGTGATAGGGATAGCACTCGCGAAAGGAAAGCCCCCAGTCCGAACAATTGCACCCTTTGGAGTACGCCTCCTATCTCCTTTGCA
>JANXSH010000979.1 GCA_025356615.1 Planctomycetia bacterium
CCCAGACGAAAACGCAACAAACGATCTACACTGAGATCTACATAGCGCTGTAGTGCTAACATGCGATTGCCCTGCCCCCACCTCCTCCGCGATGACCCGCGTGGACTTCCCTTGTGCCTTCTACGATGGTCACTTCCGAGGCTCCGAAATCCGGACCTAGAGTAACCATTGCAGTAACCATTCTGTATGAGCGTCGCAAGTTGTTTCAGGATAACGTCGCATGTCGGAAGCATGCGACTTTTCAAAGGTCGTAGATCAGGTTCGATTCCTGACGGGGATGCTGGATGAGAAATGACCCAGACCGGGTCATTTCACTACTGGGCCTTGCAGTAGCGCTCCAAAGTACCTAATATCGACCCGGCAAGCCGACTCCACGCGCAGGGCTTCTCCCTCCGCGCGGGTCGCTGCCTGGAGGATGGAACGATGAGGTCCGTGCATGTCATCCGACTCACTGTAGCTCTGGCCCTGTGTTTGCTGATCCCTGCCTGCAAGTCCAAGGTGAACAAGACGAATTTCGAGAAGGTCAAGGATGGCATGACACTCGACGAAGTGGAGAAGGTTCTCGGGAAGGGCACCAAGGAGACGGGCGACGGGTCGAACGTGGCCGGTCAGTTCGGCGTCGCGATGCCCTCCACGCCAACGTCCGGCGGTGGGGAGACTTACACCTGGGAGAGCAGCGCTAACACGATCACGGTCACGCTGCGTCAGGGGAAGGTCGTCCACAAACGGGCGACGGGGTTCTGAGCCGCCCTTCGGGCGCGTCCCTCGTTATTCCGAGAATCAAATGGCCCATCCGCCCTCCTCCGGGCACTATAGTAGGGATGACCCTGCTCGACGCGGAGGCGAAGCGATGCAAGCGGCTCGACGGACCGTTTTGATTCACTTGACTCGGTTCCTCGGCGAGCAACGTCTCGCCGAACTACCCGATGCCGACTTGCTGGAACGTTTCGTGGCCCATCACGACGACGCTTCCTTTGCCGTCCTCGTTCGCCGACACGGCCCCAGGGTACTCGGCTTGTGTCGGAGTTTGCTGGGCCAAGAGCAGGACGCCGACGATGCGTTCCAGGCGGCATTCCTGGTCCTCGCCCGACAGGCTGGCTCCCTGCGCAACCGGGCTTCGCTGGGTGCCTGGCTGCACGGCGTGGCGTACCGCATTTCGAGCAAGGCGCAGACCGCCGCCTCTCGACGCAGGCGACACGAACAACAAGCCGGCCTGGCGCGCCTGAATCACTCGGCGGAGAACTGCCAACCCGAATCGTTCGCAGTCCTCGACGAGGAGCTGGCCCGTCTGCCGGACTCTTTTCGAGAGCCGATGGTCCTGTGCTACTTCGACGGGCTGACGAGAGAAGAGGCGGCGAGAAACCTCTCGCTGTCGCCGCGCACCCTGAAAGATCGACTCGAGCGCGGGCGGGCGATGTTGCGCCAGGCGCTCGAACGCCGGGGAGTTGCTGGAAACACGATCGCCGGATTGCTGCCGTGCGCTGACACGGTTGTTCCCAGTGTCCTCGCCAGTACGACGATCCGCCATGCGACGCTGTTCGCCGTGCGGTCGGCGAGTCGAGGAGCGATTCCGGCCTCAGTTCTGGCGCTCGCCGAGGGTGTTCTTTCGACGACATTGGTCCCACATATACACCTCGTAGTGCTGGCGTTGCTAGCGCTGGGTGGGCTGATCCTCGGCGTGGGCATCGCCTCGACCCCGCCGCGTGTCGAGGTTCGCAAGGCCGCGCCGCCGGTGCCTCCGATCGAGGAGGCGATGCCGAAGGTCGATCGTCACGGCGACGCATTGCCCGAAGGGGCGCTAGCCCGGCTGGGGACCGTGCGCTTCCGCCACGGTGCATCGATCATTCACATTGCCCTGTCTCGCGATGGCAATGTGCTGGCGACCGGCGGGGCCGATGGTATAGTGCGCCTGTGGGACACGCGAACGGGCAAACTCATCCGGGAGTTCAACCCCGGAATGCACATTTACGCTGTCGCCCTCTCCCCCGATGCGAGTCGGCTGGCTTGTTCGACCACCCAAGGCGACGTTCGGACGTTCGATGTCCAGACAGGCAAGGCTCAGACTCGAGATCCCCAATCGACGAGAAAACAGGGTGAGCGGCTCGTATTCACTTCGCTGGCGATCTCTCCCAATGGGAA
Source organism: Planctomycetia bacterium (assembly GCA_025356615.1). Taxonomy (GTDB): domain Bacteria; phylum Planctomycetota; class Planctomycetia; order Gemmatales; family Gemmataceae; genus JANXSH01. The sequence continues at coordinate 2,140 of JANXSH010000979.1, forward strand.
ACTCCTCGCTGGAGTGGCGGAGGGCACGACTTATGTTTGGCGACTGGCCGATGCCGAGCGAATCCATGCGTTTACCTCGAAAGCGTCGGTCGGGCAAATGCGAGTGCTGTCGTTCTCGGCAGACGGCAAACTACTCGGGACAGGAGGGGATGAGCCGGCCGTGTGGGATCTTACGACAGGTAAGCGCCGGGTCCATTTCGAGGACCGCAAGAGCCATACTCGCTGCACCGCGCTGTCCCCTGATGGCAAGCTGATGGCGGTGGGGTACGATGACGGCAATCTCACCCTCTGGGACACGACGACGGGGAAGGCGAAGAGCGTCCTATCTGGGAAAATGAGGCAGACCAGTGTATCTGGGCTGGCGTTCACCGGCGACGGGAAGACATTGTTCTCGACAGGTCAACACGATGAATCGGTTCACCAGTGGGACGTGAATTCGGGCAAAGAGGTCCGCACACTGCCGATCGATAGCGAGGATGGCCAAAACGTAGCGGTCTCCGCCGATGGCAAGACTTTGGCAGTCGCAGGAGGCAACCACGCCGCGCGCGTCTGGAAGGCGGAGCTTGGCTTCGCTTTGGAGGAACTCGCCTTCTCCGAAGCGCACCAGAGCCAGGTGATGCACCTCGCGTTTTCGCCCGACGGCAAGACGCTCGCCTCGACGAGTTGGCACGGTCCCGCTCGGCTGTGGGATGTTCCTTCCCGGAGGCAGATCGCCAGCCAGATCGGCCATGCCTACGGCATCTATACTCTTGCTTTCGCTTCGGACAACAAGTCCCTCGTCTTCTCGTGTCGGGACCACAAGGTCCGCTGGTGTCATCCGCGAACGGGAGCCTTGGAACGAACCCTGCCTTGGGGGCAGGAGAGTTATCCGTTCGCGATCGGGTTCCTCGACGGCAAAACGCTCGTCGCCGGATACAGTCAGAAGAGTGTCCACCTGGTAGGCATGGGACAGAAGGCAGAGCTAAGACCTCTGAAGGGAGACGACCATTCCGTCTCCCAGATACGCATTTCTCCCGATGGCCGAACGCTGGTCACTTCTTCCCACGACGACAAGACGATCCTCGTGCGTGATACCGCCACCGGCCAACAAACGCGGAAGATCACCGGCGTCATCGCATCCTGGGCGTTGGCCCTGTCGGCGGATGGCAAGTACCTGGCGGCGGGAGAGTCGCACCTGGTTCGCATCTGGGATCTGACGACGGGCAAGGAACACGCGCCCATCACCAGCCATCCGCACCGCATCGTGTCGCTGGCCTTTTCCCGAGATGGCCGATGGCTGGCTTCGTCCTGTGAGGATCTCACCGTTCGCCTCTGGGAGACGGAAAGCGGGCTCCAGGCGGGCCTCTTCCGCGGGCACCTGTCCCAGGCGAAGGGACTGGCGTTTTCCCCCGACGGCCACATCCTGGCATCGGGAAGCGATGACACATCGATACTGCTCTGGGATGTGTCCGATCGATTCATGAAGGATCGCCCGGCGAAGTTGACCCGCCAACAACTGGACTCCCTATGGGTGGACCTGGCCGAAGACGCGACCAAGGCGCGTCACGCGATCTGGACCCTGGCGCGGTCGCCGAAGGAATCGGTGCCGTTCCTGCTCGGACGGCTGGTGGTGGAACCCGTCGATCCGAAGCACGTCGCCAAGCTCATCACCGACCTGGACGACGACACATTCGACGTTCGCCTTCGGGCGACGAAGGCGTTGCAGTCTCTCGGCGAGGCGGCCGGTCCCGCGATGCGCAAGGCGCTGGCGACGACTCCATCCGCCGAGGTGAAACTACGTCTGCGGCATGCACTCGGCCTGTTGGACAAGGTGAAGGCGGAGCAAAAGCGACTTCGGATCCTTCGAGCAATCGCCGCCCTGGAATACGCCGGAACGCAAGAAGCGCGCCGGATGCTGGAAGCCGTACAAGAGAGCAAGCCCGAGTAACGGAAGCCGGGGCGAAGACCTCACCTCCCAGTTCCCTCGCCTCGAAGGGGGAAGGAGAGCCAGAGGCTTATTCATGAGCGCCACGTCATCCTCATCATGGGTTGCATCGGCATCATGAAGCGCGACGGGCCGGCGAAGGAATGTAGGCTTCTCCCTCACTGGCCCGTCGCGCTTCATGCACGTCGCATATGCATCAACTCTGCATCGGCATGCACACCTGCTCCAGCAGCTTCTCGCACTTCTCCTGCAACAGGTCGGCGAGGTTCGGCAGGCTTTGCCCTGCGGCCAGCCCCTCCTCCATGCAGGTGATGATGCGCGGGAAGGCGTAGAGCGTCGCGAAGGCGTCGAGCAGGACCGGCTCGAGGCGGGCGCGTCGGCCACGTCGCTCGGCCTCCTGCCAGACCGTCTTGCTCTTGCCGGTGAGCGCGATGTCGTCCTCGGGGCGCAGCAGGATCAGGTGGTCCACGATGGTCGGCTCGACCTCGAACGAGGACAGTTTCGTCTGCAAGTCGCGCGGCTTCGCGGGGCCGCGCCCCAGGAACAGGCCGACGCCGACGCGCCAGGGCTGACCGCCCTTGCACACCCACTGGGCGATGCTCAAAACTCCGTAAGTCGGGTGATCGCCGAACGTCCACTCCGGCACGACGTGGGGGAGCCGCCAGGGGCCGACCTTCACGCCGTGCTCGTGGCAGACGTGCAAGAAGGTGCCGAGGCCCGATTGCAACTCGCGCGTCGCCCCGGTGAGCGCGCCTTCCGGCTCGAGCTTCCGCCGCGCCGCCCGCACTTCCTGGTCCCACACCGCGTCGATGGAGCGCGGCGTGCCGACTTCCGTCGGCATCGGCAGGATCGTCGCATCGACCAGCGTTCGCGCCACGGGCATCGCCATCGGGATCGGCGGGGTCTCGACGACGATCACCGACTTGACGACGAGAGGCGCAACCGGCTCCGGTGCGGGCAGCCGATTCGTGGGCCGCTCGGCCTCCTGGTCGCCCTCGTTCGTGCGGAAGACGACACTATCGAACAGGTGCCGGAACTGCATGAGCATGTCGCGCAGGGTCGGTTCGGTGCCCGCGACCCGGCTGATCTGCTCCGACGTGAAGGGGTAGCACGAACCCAGTTCCGCGCCATCGGCGAGTTGCTCGAGGGCGGGCCGGAGGCGCGCCTCGACGACCCGACGGACCAGGTCGGCAGGGGGGGCTTCCAGGCGAAGCGCCTGGAGCGTACCATAGCTGGGCAGGTGGATCGGGTTGTTGAGCCGGTCCTGAATGTAGCCGTCTAGCGACGGGACGAAGCGATTCCACAGCCCGCGCTCTGCGAAGACCAGGAACGCGATGCCGTCGAGCTGGTGCATCGCCTGGACGATGCCCGCGAAGAACGCCTCGGCGACGCGGTGGGCGTCGTCGTTGCGCCGGGCCAGGAGCAGGTCCTCGAGCTGGTCGAAGGCGAAGACGACCGGGATGTGCATCCCCTGGAACACGCCCATCATCGCCTTGAACAGCGCCAGGACGAGCTCCTGTCGGCTGGGCCGGACCTGGAACTCCAACTCGGCGAAGCCATACGTCAGGAACGTCGCGAGGTCCGACTCGTCGTTCTGGAGGACCGACCGGGCGAACCCCTCGAGGATGTGTCGTCGCATCAACCCGGCGGTGTTGCGCGGCTCCGTGCGGTCGATGTGCTGGTGGATGAGTTCGAGAGCGCGGGCCGGGTCGAGGCCGGTCTCGTCGAGCGCCTTGCGGATCGCACCGGGCTGGAGCGGCAGAGGCGCGGGGCGCTTCATCGTGTCGATGAGCCACTGCACGCGCTCGAGCGCTTGCGACGTTCCCAGGCCGAGTTTGCGGGTCCACCGCGCGAGGCCGGGCGTCGGGAAGACCTCGAGCCGATGCGCCTCGTCGAGGCCGGCGAGGGTGTCGGCGAAGAGCTTCCGAACGAGTTGCTCGGCGACGTACTCCATCGGGCGGGTGTTCTTCTGTTTTCCGCCGCCGAGGAGCGTGTCGATGAGCTGGAAGAGCAGGTACTCGAGGAAATCGGTGTCCTTCTGGTAGACGCCCGGCGTGACGAGCAACTGCCAGGTGCCGTCGGTGCCGTGCTTGATCGAGTGCAGGAGGTGCGTCTTGCCCGCGCCCTTGTTGCCGAGGATCGGTACGACCTCGCAGTGCATCGTCGGGCTGTAGCGGTAGAGGTCCACGACGCCGAGGAGTTGCTCGCGCTGGAGGGCGTAGAGTTCGGGCACATGGTAGCGGGAGCAGACCTCGTCGTCGGGGTTGCGCGCGAAGTAGTTGCGGAAGGGGTTCCCGGACCGGCGGAATACCTCCAGGGCTGTCTCCGTCAGCGGGCGGTCCGTCAGGGTGGTGGTCATCGATCACTCCTTGCGAAACGGGATCTGGGGACGACTTAGGGGGTTGGCGCTGCGAAGACTCACCCCCCAGCCCCCTCTCCTGTAGGGATAGGGGGAGCCGGAGGCGTGTCTCATGGCGGGCTGCTCCTCACGCCGCCGCCGACGACTCGTCGCGCAGGCTCGTGTAGTAGTCGATCTCGTGGCCGACCATCAGCGCGTAAGACGGCTGAGGGATGGCGTACAGTGGCCCGGTCCACGGGTGGAGGTAGACCTCGCGCTTGTCGTGCATCTTGCGCAAGACATCGTGGAAGACCCCGATCGTCAGCCCAGGGCACGAGGCCGACAGGTGACTGAAGAGTTCCGGCAGGGGGCAGTCTTCCGTCGCGCCCGATGCTTTCCAGCGCGTCAGCAAGTCGCGGACCGCGCCGGTGGGGTCGCCTGCGGGCTTCGGCGCCGGCTCCTGGTGGAAGGCGCTGAAGAGCGACTTGAGGTCGCCGCCCGGCAAGGCGAACTTCTCGAGGAGCGTCGTCACGGTCCCGCGCAAGGCTTGGATGTTCGCCTGCATTCGCCGGGCGGAATCGAGCAACTCGCCCGCCTGCGATTCGCGGGACTCGAGAACCCGGACGAAGTCCTCGAGAACTTGTCGCGGGCTAACCTGTCCGAGCAGGTAGGTCATGCCCTTGTCGGTGATTGTGCAGCGGTCCTCGGCGTCGGCGAGATAGCCGTCGTCCCGACAACGCTGGGCGGCTTGTTTGCCCAGCGCGGTGCCGGGGAACAGGCCGGGGTTCGTTCGCGTCCCGACGAGCGGCACCCCTGCCGTGTCGGCGGCGGCCCGTGTCAGGGCTGTCAGAACCAAATGGCTGGATTTGTCCGCCACGTCCCTCTCCTTGGGTAAGCGTGATTCCTATGAAAGTGCATTATTCTCCAGGGGCGTTTCGGAAACAAGACCAACGAGAATGTCGGGTGTGACTATGGAAGTAGGCGAAGCCCAGCGATTGCAATCGCTGGGCTTGGGGCAGTGCCTCTCGAATGCCTACTTCCGTAATCACACCCGAGGATATCAGGCTCGCGTCAACACAAGCCCGCGCTCCGCCGGATCCGCTCCCCGAACCCGAGTACGCGAGTTTCTCGGATTTTCTCGGAACTCTCGGGAACCGACCCGCGTCGTAAGTGGTGTAGTGAAGGAAGAATGTCGTTCGCGACTTGACACACCAACCTTTACAAGTGATGCTGATAATACAACCCTCTCCCGACCCACTTCGGATCGCGTCAGGATTCCAGCAAGCCCCAACCACCACCGACTACTTCCCCGGATCCCGAGGATCCCTGGAAGGCACACCAGGGAACCCGAACAGGGGAGATCCAAGGACCATGATGAACCGCCGGCACTTTATGTCGCATGTCGCTGGGGCCTCCGCCTTGGCCGTCCCCGGTATGAGCTTCCTGCAAGAGCTACGCGCTCAGGCACCGAAGCTCAAAAAGGAAAACAAGAGCCTCATCATCCTCTGGATGGGCGGCGGGCCGAGTCACATGGATCTCTGGGATCTCAAGCCCGGCGACGCCAACGGCGGCGAGTTCAAGCCCATCAAGACTTCCGCCCCCGGCGTCGATATCTCCGAGATCATGCCGGAGACCGCCAAGCAGTTCAAGCACCTGTCGATCATCCGTTCGCTCGTCACCAACGAAGGCAGCCACGAGCGCGGCACGACCCTCATGAACACGGGCCGGGCACCCTCTCCCGTGGTCCAGTTCCCCGCCCTCGGGGCCGTCTGCGCCAGCGAGCTGGCCTCCAAGGATCTCCCGCTGCCCGGCTTCATCGGCATCGGCGGGACCGCCCAGCGCGTCGGGCCGGGCTTCCTCGGCATGCAGTATGCCCCGTTCTCGGTCCAGAATCCCGGCCAGCCCCCGGAAAACATCAAGGCCCCCGGCCTCGGCGACGAGAAGACCACCCTCGCCCGCCTCCGTCGCCGCCAGCGCCTCTTCTACAACGTCGAAGACAGCTTCGACGAGGGCGCGTTCCCGCACATGCCCAGCCTCGCCGACCGCGAAGCCGCCGGCAGCGCCGCCCGCGCCCACGGGGCCATCTACAAGAAGGCGTTCGACCTGACCGTCTCGCCGCTCCGCACCGTGTTCGAGACTAGCAAGGAGAAGGCCAGCGACATCGCCGCCTACGGCGGGCAGGCCAACCGCTTCGGCATGGGCTGCCTCCTCGCCCGCAAGCTGGTCGAGAAGGGCGTCAGCTGCGTCGAGATCGACCTCGGCGGCTGGGACAACCACGCCGGCATCTTCAACACCCTCCGCACCGGTAACGGCCCTCGCCTCGACAAGGGCATGGGCAACCTCGTCAAGGACCTCAACGAACGCGGCCTGTGGAAGAACACCGTCGTCGTCTGGATGGGTGAGTTCGGTCGCACGCCACGCATCAACCAGAACGGCGGACGCGACCACTGGGGCCGATGCTGGTCCGTCGTCGTCGGCGGTGGTGCCATCAAGGGCGGCGTCGCCCACGGCTCCACCAGCAAGGACGGCATGGACGTGGACAAGGATCCTGCCAAGATCGGCGACCTCTTCGCGACCCTCTACAAGGGCCTCGGCATCGACCCGACCACCAAGAAGCGCGACAACCTCGGTCGGCCTCTCGAAATCGCCGACGGCAAGCCGATCGCCGCGCTCGTTTGATCTCCCTCGATTGCCCGACTCGCACCATCCCCGCCGGACTCCGTGTCCGCGCGGGGATGGTTTGTTTCGTACCAGAGTTGGATGCGAGTCTACCCCATGTCCCCAATCGCCGCCCGCCACGCCCGCCGCGTCGAGGCCCGCAACCTGGCGCTCCGCCTGATGAGCCAGTTCGGCCTTCAGGATTGGACGTTCGTCTTCAACAAGCGAAAACGCGCGCTGGGGTTGTGCCGATACACGACGAAGACGATCGAACTATCGATCTACTTCGTGGACGGCAACAGCGACGAGGAGGTGCGCGACACCCTACTCCACGAGATCGCCCACGCCCTCGTCGGGCCGGGGCACGGCCACGACTCGGTATGGAAAGTGAAGTGCGCCGAGGTGGGCGCTCGCCCCGAGCGCTGCGGGGAGGCCGAAATGCCCGAGGGCCGGTGGAAGGCTTCGTGCCCTGCCTGCGGCACGGCGTTCACGCGGCACCGCCGGCCCAAGACCTTGGGGGGATGGAGTTGTCGAGGGTGCGGGCCGGACAAGGGGAAACTCACCTGGCGCGTAGGCTGATCGGCCTCACTCTACGGATTCGCCTTCCGGCCCTCTCCACGACGAATGGCCCCCAGTGCCTCGCGGGTCAACACTTCGTCCCCCGGCCCCTTCGCCAGCTCGGCGAGCAGCGCCCGCGCCTCTGCGGTGCCGATGGCCTCCAGGGCCGCCACACTGCGGATGCAGCGCAGTCGATACTTGGAGCCGGTGTATCGCTCAACGAATCGGCCCAGCCGGGTTTTCGCTTCGACGGACACGCCCTTGGCTAGTCGAGCCTTGACCCGAGGCACCGCGTTCGGCCCGAACCGATCCAGGTCGCCCGTCGCCGTCTCGCGGTCGGCGAACGCCTCCGCGTCCAATCCGGCGATCACCCGATCCACGTCCGCATCGGTCGGTGCTGATGTCGGTCGAAGTTTCGCCCGCAGGAGCGGGAGTGCCTTCGTCGGCGCTGTGACCAGAGTCGCGATGGCACCATAGCCGATCACGGGATCGAGATCCCCGAGCAATTCCCAGGCTGCGGCCAGGTTCGTGCTGAGCGGCCTACCCTGCACCGTGCTTAGGGCCGTGGGAGTCACGTCCCACACAAGCCCGATCTGATCCTCGCTGACCGAGACGAGCCGTCTGCTGTCTGGGGTGAAGACCAAGCCAGTCACCAGGCGCGAATGGCCTGCGAGCTTCTTGATTACCTTCCCGGATGCGACCTCGTATACCTCCACGCTTCGATCGATCGAGTAATGCCCTGAGAACGCAGCGAGCAGCCGCCCGTTCGGGGATACGGCGAGCGGATCGACCATCCGACCGAAGCCCCTATCCGATCGGCTCGTTTCGGGCGGTTTCGAATAGTCGAACCGGCGAATGAGCTTCCCTGTTTTGGGATTCCATTCGGTGAGTGCATCGGCCAACTCTCGCCCCTCGGCGGGCCAGTCCATGCTGTGACCGCCCAGGTACATCGTCTTACTGTCCGGGGAGAACGCGGCCGGGGGATACTCGACGCGGGGCTGCATCATCGGGTGGAGTCGCTTCCCCGTGCGAGCGTCCCAGACATCGTTGGCGGCCTGGACTCCTCCTCCCAGTGCGGGATCGCCCTGGGAGCCGATCGAGTTGGTGAACACGAATCTGCCATCCGGGGACAGAGTCGCCGAGCCGACGACGACGCTCGTCGGTTTCTTGCGATGGGCGGGCACTCTGTCCGGGAGGGGAACGGTGATAGATACTCGGATGTTCCCGGCGGGCCAGTCCCAGAGTTCGACCTTGTTCCCGGCGAACGTCATCATCGTTTTGCCGTCTGCGGAGAATCCACCGGGACTACCCTTACGGTCGCGGAGTCCGACCGGCAGATCGAGCCGTTTCCCCGTCGTCGGGTTTGCCATCGTCAGGTTGCCTGCGACGGGGAACAGCAACCCGCGTCCGTCCGGGGTGAAGGTCAATTGACGACTAGACGTGCGCCAGTTCACCGCCTCGCTTCCGAGCGGCGCGGGGATGACGCGCCCCGGCTTGCCGGTGGTCAGATCCCAGACCCGCACCGTCCCGTCGATGCTGTGCGTCGCGCCGAGACGGCCGTCGGGGGAGACTGCGACCCGATTGACGATGTCCCGATGGGTATCGAGAGAGACCGCAGGCTTGCCCGTCGCGGTGTGCCAGATGTCCACCCGGCCGTCTCGCCGGGCGGTGGCGAAGCGCTTCCCGTCCGGGCTGGCCGCGACGGCCGAGGCGTTTCGAGCGTACATCGCCCCTTCCGATACTGGGGAGCGGGCCGTCTCCTTCCCGGTCGCCACCTCCCAGACCGTGAAGTATGCCTTGTCGGTCGAGCCGATCAGGTGCTTCCCGTCGGGCGTGAAGGCGTGGCCCGTCCCGTACCCGCCACTCTGGGCAAAGGGGACGGAACAGAGTTCCTTCCCCGCCTTCAGATCCCAGACGCGGAGCGTATCTTCGTGCCGATTCAAGTCATGCTTCCCTCGGGGTGGGAAGGAGACCAGTCGGGCGTCGGCGGACAGGCTGAACATGTATCGCCACACGCTCGCCCCCGGCTGGAGGATCATAGTCGTCCGACTGATCGCATTCTTCGCAGGATCGATGAGCGAGAGGTACCACGCCGGTTTCTTGATCTCCTTGGCCGACAAGAACATCAAGCTATTGTTGGCCGTATACCGAATTTCCTTGAACGCCCCAGGGAATGGGCCGACGGTTCGTTCGCGCTTCAGTTCCAACACCATCCGGCCAGGAGTGGCGTGCAAGATGTCGATGGTGAACTGATCTCCGGTCGGGTTGCGAACGACCGCCAGCCGAGTTCCGTCTGGAGACAGGGCGAAGGACTCAAGGGCGTCCGGGCCTGCTTTCGGGTTCGGACCCGGCGGGGGCGCGGGCGGGTTCGGTATCTTCTCGTCCGGGTCGGTGAAGGCGGAGACGAAGAACGACTCGTCCGACAGACGAACGACTGCCACGCCCGTCCCGTCCGCACGCCACCCGAGCGAATTGCGGGCGTCGTAGCTCGTTCTCTCGACGAGCGTTCGTCCAGTGGCAGCGTCACAGACGATGACGCCGAACATTCCCTTCGACGCCACTTTCTTCCCGTCGGGAGAGAATCCCACCCAAGTGGGATCTTGGTATCCGCACAACCACCGACTACCGAGCCGTGCCACGGCCCCGGCGGGGATCGGCTCGGCGAGGTCCGCAGGA
>JANXSH010000104.1 GCA_025356615.1 Planctomycetia bacterium
TGCGTTGGTCGGTAGCGGGGGCGCACGCGCTATGCCATGTGCGAGCCTTGTACCGAAGCGAGAAGGGCCAGTGGGATGCCTTCTGGGAACGCCAGTTCACCAAGAGAATACCTGTTCAGCAACAAAAGTGACGCCTACACGCGTCACAGGATAATGAGGTCGATCGCATTAGGGAACCTGAACTTGAACGGCACGCTGTTGCTGCGCTATCGGAGCGGCCGATGTTTGTGCGATCCGCTCGCTCAACGCCTGAATCGAGTCGGTTTCGACCTCGAGCCGCAACACATCTCGGCTCCGGGTGACGACGGCGACCATGTCGGCGCGAAACCGCTCCCAATCCACGGTGGGGAACTCGTTCTTGACCACGACGCGGAACAACTGAGTACAGCGTTCGAGAGGGCCGACCGCTGGACGTGTCACGTTGGAGTAGTACATGGCGGTGCCGTACCGAACATACAGGTGATAGCGGGTCGCCGGGGAGCGCGCGGCGCAAAGGCCATGATCGGCCAGTGCCTCGAGCCAACGCCAGTTCGGTGCCGCCGTGACCAGTTGCACGTCGTAGAGGTTCAGATATTTCCGCGCCCACGAATCGAGGTCGTGTTCGACTTCAGCCTTGGAAGCGCAGGCGACCCATAAGAACGAATTCTGGAGAGTCCTCTTGTCAATGACAAATAGGGATTCCACGGTCTGTTTCTGCCACCCAAGCTCTCGCGTGTAACAGAGGATGGCCTGTTCATCATTCTCCGGGAAGACGGACAACCAAAAGATCGGCTGTGCCCAAGCCACGACAGGTTGCCCTGATGACGGCAACGGAAATAATCTTTCGGGCAGGACGAGCGGTTCCGTAAGCCGGGTGACTCGACCGAGCCGCAGGTGTTCCTCGATCTCACTGCGGGAAGACCACCCCGGCCCGCCGCGACGAGCCACCGACAACGCGCAGAATCGATCCGAGGACTTGTGGCGGACAATCGGCAGGCTAAACCCGCAAGCGACGGTCGGAACGCCATCGAACCCCCAAAGCTCCAAATCATCGCGTGCAAGGTCGGCTAGCATCGCCGGATTACCTCCTCTTCGAGTAAGGTGCAGTAGTCATCGTCCCCAGCCGGCGTGAGCAGTTTCTCCCAAAAGTCGCCCCATCCAGCCGCTACCACAGGGGTCACGGACTCTCCGGTTACGAGGTGCCGTAGGCTGCTGACGGTGGCCGGGTTGGCTGTCCACATCTCGGCCTCGAGTACACGCGGGCCGACGGTAAATCGCACCTCCCACGCCCACGCCCGCCAGTCGTCATTGCGAGTGTACAATCCTTCCGGGTCCGCCACCTCAGGGCGTTGTGACCAGTACCCTTCCGGCCCTGCCTGCGGATAGTAGACTGCGAGCCATTCGGCAAACCGAGACCGCCAACCGGGCGGGGCGGATGCCTGGGCCGTACTCTGTTGACAGTAGCGCACGCGCGAAGGGAGGTCGGCCGGGTTCAGCCCGAGCGCGAACGCCTTGGTGGGATCGGACTTCACCACTCCGCCGGTGTCGAACGGAGCGGCCGAGTGAGTGCGGCCACGTTCTGACTCAGGCGGAAATGCGAGCGCCGCGCCGCCGTAGGTTGGGCAGACCCGACCGGCGTAGAAGTAGACCGAGCGAGGGAAGTGACACTGATCCTCGACGAAGCGTGCCCCGTCACCACAATACCCGTTCGCCGCAGAGGAGTCGGGGATTGCGGCGCTCGCTGCCAAGCCTTCGAGCAGTGATGCCGGTCTACCCAGTCGATGGGTTACATGGACCAGATGAATCCGATCCGCCGCCTGTTGAAATTGGAGAGGAACCACCGTGTTGGGTTTGATAAGATCGAGTGGTGGCATGGGAGACTGTCCCCGGAAGACTTGCAGGAAGTCGGGTACAAACTTCCCTTTCATTGTAGATCCCTCCTCCGCCGAATACAAGGAAGACGCGGCACAGTGGGGTGAGACCGGAACTCGCAGTTCGTAAGATGGAAATGGTCATGGGGCGATACGAATGGCTCGAAAGCTCCTCCTCGGTGCGATGATCGATCCTGAACCCTTTATCCACGCGGAGCGACAGGACTCCATGCCCGACTCCATCCAGACCCGCCTCTGTCGCCACGCGCAGGATCGTCCCGACCGGCCGATCTATCAGTTCCTGCGCGACGATGGGGAAACCCAGACGCTCACGTTCGGCGAGCTTCATCGGCGAGTCCTCGGCCTCGCCGTCGTCTTCCAGGAACACGCCTCGCAGGGGGAGCGTGCCATCCTGTTGTACCCCCCTGGGCTGGAGTTCATCGAGGCGTTCCTCGCCTGCCTGGCCGCCGGCGTGGTTGCCGTTCCGGCCTACCCGCCGAGGCGCAATCGCAACGGCGACCGGCTGCGGGCGATCCTCGACGACGCCCGGCCCCGCCTGATTCTCACTACCGCTCGCACACTCCCTTTGCTCGAGGGAGAAGAGGCGATCTCGGCCAGCGGCGCGGTCTGCCTCGCGACGGACGGCATCGCTGATCGGCCCATCGAGTCGTGGCAACCTCCACGAATCCAGGGCGACACGATCGCTTTCCTCCAATACACCTCCGGCTCCACGGGCACGCCCCGAGGGGTCATCGTGACCCACGGCAATCTGTCCGCCAACGAGCGGGCGATCGAGGCCGGCTTCCGCAACACACCCGATAGCGTACTGGTCGGCTGGCTGCCGCCGTTCCACGACATGGGGTTGATCGGCAACCTTCTGCAACCCCTGTTCGTCGGCTTCCCCGCGACCTTGTTCTCTCCGGGTGCCTTCCTGCGCGACCCGGCGCAATGGCTCCGGGCCATCACCGCGTGCCGTGCGACCGTCTCGGGCGCGCCGAATTTCGCCTACGATCACTGCGTCAAGTCGATCACCGAGGAGCAGAAGCAGGGGATGGACCTCAGTTCCTGGGCCGTCGCCTACAACGGGGCCGAACCCGTGCGCGCCGAGACCCTCGCTCGCTTCGCCGCCGCCTTCGCTGAGCAAGGATTCCGAGCGGAAGCCTGCTTCCCCTGCTACGGCCTGGCCGAATCGACGCTGTTCGTCTCCGGCGGGCCGCCCGGCCGCTCCCGAGTCGTCCGCGGCCTCGTGAGTTGCGGCCGATTGGCGGAAGGCACGCGCGTCGTCGTCGTCGATCCCGCGACCCTGACCGCCCGCCCACCCGGCTCGGTGGGGGAGGTCTGGACATCTTCCGCCAGCGTCGCCCAGGGGTATTGGAATCGTCCGCAGGAGACCCAGGACACCTTCGGGGCGTGTCTGGCGGACACCGGCGAGGGGCCGTTCCTCCGCACCGGAGACCTTGGCTTCTTGGTGGACGAGGAGTTGTACATCACGGGCCGACTCAAGGACATGATCTGCATCCGGGGCCGGAACCTCTACCCCCAGGATGTCGAGGCCGCGGTCGAACGGGTCTTGCCTTTCCTCGAGGCGAACGCCTGCGCGGCCTTCGGGGTGGAGGTCACGGGCGAGGAGCGGCTGGCCGTCGTCGTCGAGGCCGACCGCCACCTGGTCCGACGAATCCGCGAGGCCGAGCAGAAGCGAACGCCGGGCGATGCAGCCTCTCCCAGAGAGTTGGACGCCCTGATCGGCCAGGTGCGCCAGGCGGTCAACGACGAGTTCGAGGTGGCCATCCACGCCATCGCCTTCGTGCGACCGGGCGGCTTCCCGAGGACATCGAGCGGCAAGGTGCAGCGTCGGGCATGTCGAGAGGGCATGCTAGCGGGCACGCTCGACCCGGTGTTCGCCTGGCAGGCGACCGGGGCCGAGGACGCGCCCCTCTCGGAGCCTTGCGAACGGCCGGACGCACGCTCCGGCGGGACGATCCAAGAGCGGATCCACGCGGAAGTCCTCCGGTGGGTCCGATCCAAGGTAGACGCGGGCATCCAGCGGATCGATTACGACGACTCATTCATCTCGCTGGGGGTCGATTCGGTCGGGGCAATGGCCCTTGCCCTCGACATCGAGAAGGCGACGGGAAAGCGAGTCGAACTGGACGCCCTGTATGTTCACTCGACGATCAACCTGCTGGCGTGCCACCTCGAAAGTACCCCGAGCTGATACGCGACCCCGAGCGGGGAACAACCCGTCGCCCACCTGCGGGCGTGCCTTCTCCCTCCGTGCCTCCCGCGCCAACTCAGCCAGGGGTTCGAGCTGTGCCGTTCGATTCGTCTTCGAGGCCGAGTTCCGCCAGCGAGCCAGCCCGGAGCAAGGCGCGTCCCAGTTCGCGCAGACGCTCGGCGGGTAAGGCCGCCAGGCGCTGTCGGGCCACCTCACCCAGAGGGTCGAACTTCTCCTCGAGCATGTCGCGCAGCAGAAGCCGCTGGCCTTCGACCGCACCCATCTCGATTCCCTTCTCGAAAGTAGTCTGTCCCATAACACGGACCATGTCGAAATCCTCCGTCAGTAAGAGTTGCTGGTACTCGCCCAGATGGGGGCCGACCAGCGGCAGGTACGCCTCGATCATCTCCATCAGCAGGAAACGCCGCATGGGCGTCAAGGAAGCCTCCGCGACGCGCCGCATAGCACGCGCCTTGAGTCGGGCCTCCTGCCCGACCGGAATCCGCATCAACACACAGAGGCCCACTCCCAGGATGTTCGGACTCTCGACGAAGTCCAGGGCGTCCAGCGCTGGTAGACCCAAGTAGGGCCACCGCCGGGAACCCAGGGACTCTTCCCAGAAGTCCTCGCCGACGCTGTCCCAGCCCTTGCCTTGTAGACCCACGCCCAGGTACAGGGCTACTGAGAGGACGGGCCCCCCATGCCGAGCGCGCAGTCCGTCGTGGTAGCCTGGCATGCGCCCCCGCAGACTCGTCAGGTTGTCCCCCGACTCGATTTCCACATGCAGCAACGTCTGGCTGCTGTCCCCGGTTGGCTGCGTCACGAGAACCCTGGCGACGAGGTCCAGGAGTCGGCGCTCGCCCTTGGGCGGGTCGAGGAATATCTCCTGGGTCAGCCAATCAGCCGACGGGCAGACGAATCGGCCAGCCCAGCCGGTCGGCAGGACCAGATCGGCGAACTCGGCCAGGAACTCGGGCACCGCCACCTTCAAGCGCTGGTCGTGGTCCGCCATGCGTGTCCGTCTGGGTGCCCCTCATCCTATATGAGCATTCTACGCCGACACGATCGCTAGAGGAAGCTAAAGTCTCGTGTTCCCACGACTCCCAGTGCTCTCGAACCAGTCCGTGTACGAGGAAGTCATGGGCACTGCCCCCCAGTTGGTTCCAGGGCCATCGCATCGTATTCATCGGGCTGAACCTGAAACACTTTAGAGATGAACGTCGCGTCCCAACTACATGATACGCGATCGACGCACGTTGACACGATTGAAACAACGATGCAGGTCGATCCGCCAGCGCATCGATAGCCCCCAAGGTTCTCGCCCTTGCTCCCTACCGCTCGAGTTCGACGACGAACGCGATTTTCTTCGGCTGCGACTTCCCCTCCCAAAACCAGACGTACCTACCCTCCTTGGAGGCGAGTGTGAATGACTTCAGTTCGCGTGCGCGGACATCGACCTCGGCGACGGCCGCGAGGGTCGCCGTCACCTTGCCGTCTGTGGGCGTCCCCTTGTAGGGATAGACCAGATCCAGGTCGCCCTCGAGCCGGAGGGTCGCCTTGTCCCCATCGATCGAGACGACCCGCGCCGTCAACTCGGCCTTCCGAACACGGGCGAGCTTCGCCTCCCAGTAGGGCAGCGGCGGGTACGCATGGCGCAGCAACTTCTCCGCCGTGGCCGCCTCGATCTTCCAGCGTGTGCCGACCTCCGCCTTGGGTGGGACGAACGTCGCCGCCTCGGCGGCGGTCAACTCGACCCGATCGCGGCTCGTGCCGCGGTTGACGCCGGGGTCGTCGAATCGCGTTCGGACGAGGAAAGTTCGTTGTTTCACTCCCTTCGGCTTCTCGGCGATGGCGACGACCTTTCGGGCCGGTGGCCGTTCGGCGGGGAGGAGCTTGTCGAGGAAGGGTCGCAGCAGTTCGGGCTTGCAGGCACGGCCCACGGGGAGCGTAGCCATCACCTCGCCGTCGTGATTGGCGATGTAGACGCAGACGCTGCCGCTCTCGAGCTTCTTCGCGCGACGGCTGGCATCGACCTTCGCGAGGAAAGCCTTGTCGTCCTTGACCGCGTCGGGAAGTTGGTAGTTGTCGCGCGAGACCCAGACCGCGACGAAGTGGTCGGAGATCAGCCGGATGACGCGCCCGTCGGAGAGTGAACTCACCCTCATGTCGCGGGCACCGTTTCAGCACCGGCCCGTGTCGATGTT
>JANXSH010000119.1 GCA_025356615.1 Planctomycetia bacterium
CTGTGCGGGCCGGCCTTCGCGAGGACCGAGATGTCATTCCAGGCACCGCCGCCGTCTACGGTCTCCAAGATCTGGCCGGTCTGGTTGGTAATGTTGTTTACGGCACCCCCGACGTAGACGTGGCTTGCGCTCACGGCCAGGATGGCGTTGTCATAATTGCCCTGAGGCGAAGCCGCCCCGGAGAGGTAGTCAGCGGGGCCGCCTGCGGGGGCCCAAGTCTTGCCTCCGGTCGAGCTTTTGAAGACCGCGCGGAACGACCCGTTGACGAACGGAGTCGAAGCGTAGGCGGTCGTGGAATTGAGAGTGGGGCCGGCGACGACGCTGATCTTGATCGAGCCGTTATCGACGCCATCGACCTGACCGACCGGGAACTCGCCCGCTTTGCGCGTGTCCGCACCGCCGCCAGGGGTAGTGATTCCCACGTTGATCACGGGCGGGGCGTTGATGATGCCGCCGATCAGCCCTTGAGGGGACTGGCCCAACGTGCCGCCGAAGCTGACGGAGTAGGTACTCTGGGTCACATCCTGCGAAGTGAGACCCACCGTCACGATACCGCCGACGCCCCCGATGGTCGAGAGTCCATTCAGCGCTGCTGCGATCGCGCCGGACTGATTGGTGGAGTTGGAGTAGACGATGATGTTGGACGGCCCTGAGCCGTTGAACTTCAACTGGAACTGGAAGCCGTCGGTTTGTTGGTTTTGGACAATTTGGAGCGATTCGACCTGGTCAGCCGGTGCCCCTGGATCGCCGATGTACCAGACCGGAGTCTGCGAGGTGGGATTCTCGCAGCGGTAGACACCGTTGGGGTTCCGGAAGGAGTTCGTCGTGCCGAGGGATGCGTAGAGGACCGGGACGGAAGGACCAGGTCCGTTGCCCTGGTTGGCGATGACGGTATAGATCAGCTGCACATCCGACCAGGTCGCGGTGGCTTGTGGGAAGGTGACGCGGAAATCGTCGTCGGGGCCGGGGGTATTGGGCGGAAAGCCGAGTTGCCCGTTGAGGAACTGGCGGTTGGGCGTGACGATATTCGTCATGTCGAAATAGACACCCGCCTGCAACCGCCAGAGGCCGGCCTTGCCGGTCGTACCGTTGATGACCCGGCCGGAGTTGCTATCGCCGTCCGCGACGTAGAGGGTGGTGGGGTTGAACGGATCGACGACGATCTTCGAGATACCCTTGCCATAGAACGGGTTGGTGGGGGCACCCCCGACCGGGTTGCCGAGTACCAAAGCCCAGGTGACACCGTAGTCGGTGGACTTGTAGATGCCGGTGCCGTAGTACGAGTCGTTCGTGTTGTTGGTCTCGCCCGTACCGAGGTAGAGAGTACCAGAAGCGCTGGGGTCGATCGCGATGGCCCCGATGTACATCGCGAACTTGGGGTCGCGCCCCTGTTCGATGGTGTTGACGGTGAAGGTGGCCGGGACGGAAGAGACGAGCTGGGGCACGTCATATCCCGACAGGGTGCCCCCGAAGGTGATCTTGTAGATGCTGCCGGTACGGACGACGGTCACGAAGGCACCGTTGTACCCGCTGAGTCCTACGAGGGTGTTCAGGGCCGTCTGGACCTGGAGTCCGGTATCGTTGACCGAGATGGTCGCGAAATGCACCCCATCGAGGGTTAGCGTGGCGCTCCCGCTCGCTGCGGTGACATTGACGGTCTGGATCTCCGGGATGGAGTCGAACATGGGACGCCAAGACTTGCCCCCGTCGATCGTCTTCCAGGCTCCGCCGCCGGATGTCGATATGTAGATCACGTTCGGGTCGTTCGGATCGACGACGGAGCCGGTGACACGGCCAGCGACGGCGCTGTTGCCTGCGGTCTGCCCGTTGGCGGTCGGCGCGGGGCCGACGGCGAACCACTGGGTCGGGATGTTCGGTAGGTTGGAGTTGCCGATCCCATTGACCTGGAGCGGCTCGCCGGCGACGGTGATCGCGCCGGCCAACTGCAAGGAGGCACCATTGGCGATGATCGTACCGCCGGCCCCGTCCCTGGTAATAGTGATGGGGGCCATCGAGCCAGGCCCACTGGTGATGAGGCCGGTCATGACGTTTTGGTGGAAGCCTCCGAGGCTGCCGCCGAAGGTGACATCGAAACTACCGGGGATGGCCAGGCCCGTGATCGGGGCGAGCGTCGGAGCGACGGTCACGGCACCGGCGACGGAGGCTGAGCCGCCGATGGTCGTGAGAAGATTCAAGGCCGCCTGGATTGCGGCAGCGTTGGCGAGCGCAGTAGCGGCGGCGTCGGCGGCGGGGTTGCCGGTGTTGACGACCGTGTAGGTGATCGGAGCCGTCGTCTTGCCATTGAACGTCAGGGCGAACTTCGTCGTACCAGCGACGGCTCCCGTCAAGGCGACCTTCTGGACTTCGCCGATGCCGGTGCCACCCAACGCGCCGCTGTCCGAGATCGTCAGGACGCCCTGGTTGATGAAGGTGGTGCCGCGGTAGGTGCTGGCGGCGGTGAGGTCCACTTCGCCGCCGCCCGTGATGGTGAGGTCCGAACCATTGATGGCCGGGTTGGAGGCGTCGTCCACAGGACCGGCGATGATGACACGGGAGTTCGTGTTGGCGAGGATGGTGGCGTTGGAGCCAAGCGTGACGGCCCCATGCCAGACATCATCCGTCGCGATCATCGGATCCTTGATGGGGGCAGTGCCACCGACGGCAGGCGTGCCGGACAGGATCGTCAGCGCACTATCGCCGAAGAGGGTGTTGCCCGCGCCGTTCAGGATCAGGTGTTCGCCCCAGATGCCGATGCCGCCCTGGATGCCACCGTTGAGCGTCGTAACCGTGTTGCCCAGTTCGAGGGCCGCCCCGGCCTCGACGGTCGTCGTCGAATCATTGCCCGCACCGAGGGCGGTGTCGGACTGCACGAGCAGGGCACCGGCGACGATATCGACAGCCGCCGTATAGGTGTTGGAACTCTGGATGATGAGGCGTTCGGAGCCGAGCTTGGTGATACCTCCACCACCACCGACCTTATTGGGCTGGATGGAGACGTTGTAGGTCCAGGCCGTGCCAGGGGGCTGCCCCCCCTCGTTGACGACGATTTCGATCTGAGTCGAGGGGCCACCGGGGCCGGGGGGGCCGTAGAGGACGACGGCGTTGATTACCATGCCGCCGGTCAGGCCCGTGTCATAGATGAGTGTGCTGCCGGGGGTCCCGCGCGGCCCGTAGTAGATGCGGAAATCGTCGGGGATGGTGAAAGGATCGAAGACGACGGTTATCGTGCCGCTGAGGGAGCCGGTCTCGATGATGGTCGCGTCTTCTTTCGATCCACCGGAGGCGGTGGAAGGCACGACGATGGGCGGCGGTACGACTTCGGATATCTGCCCCGTGAGGGTGAGCTGGCTACGATCCTTGCCGGGAGGGATCGCATCGACTTGCTGGACGCCGATGCCGGCGATGCCTTTGAGTTGGATCAGGCCGCTGATGTTGTTGGTGTCATCGAGGTTCACGATGGCCCCGGACTTGTTGAGGCCCGACGTGTTGACGATGACCGTGTTGGCCCCGACGGACGAGACGAGTTTCGGCACGTCTTGACCGGCGAGGGTCCCCTTGAAGGTGATCGTGTAGACGTTGCCGATCTGGACCACGGTCACGAAGGCACCGGCGTTCCCGTCTGCGATCAGCAGATTGTTCAGGGCCGTCTGGACCGTCGAAGCGGTGGCGGCGGCCAAGATCGGGACCGTGAAATGGATGCCGTCGAGGGTCAACGTGTAGTTGCTCGCCGAGTTGACGGTGAGAATTTGAGTGCGGTCGAACGGGTGGTCGATACCCAGGCCAGCGATGATGAAGTTGTTGTTGATGGAGAGAGAGGCACCGGGCGTCTTGGCCTTCAGGTGCAGGGCCGCGCCGTCCTCGACGGTCGTGTAGACTTGCCTGGTCTGGACGAGGTTGGCCCGCTGGATGCCGAGCGACCCCGTGAATACGCCGGCGGCGGCATTGAATCCGAACGTTTCCGCCGTGATCCAACCGGACTGGATGCTGGTCGTTCCCGTGTAGGAATTCGCGTTCGGCAGAATGAGTTGGCCGGGGCTGAGTTTGACCAGCGACCCGCCCCCGATATCACCATTGATCGTGAGGCTGTAGTCGTTCGTGAAGTAGGTGTAGTTGTCGGTGTAGTGTCCCGTCCGCGTGTCGAGTTCCACACCGATGCCTGCAACCCCACCGAGGCCGACGCCGGCGGAGTACGTGTTGATGCCGCTGATGCTCCGCAGGGCACCCGTTTTGTTGACGCCGGTGCCGTTGATGGTAAGCCCGGTGGACACATTCAGGCCATAGACGGCGTTGACTCCCACGATCAGGGCAGGGAGGGAACTCGTGGCGGTCATGAGAGGCAGTTGCGCGGTGCCGACATTGAAGGTGACGCGATAGAGCTTGTCCGATGGCGTCAGGGTGACCGTCACGCCACCGGCGGAGCTGACCGACGTGAGGGCGTTCAGCGCGGTCTGGACCTGCCCGGCGGTGGCGTTGAACGCCAGGGCCGTCGTCGTCTTGCCGTTGAACGTCAGGGTGAAGGTGCCGGTCGTCCCGCTGACGTAGACCTCCTGGGAAGGGCCAGAAGTGAACGTCCCGGCGGTCCCGACGCCATTGAATTGTTCCTGGACGGGGCCGTTCTTGGTCACACTGTCGAAGCCGAGGTTGCGACCGTGCGTGCGTAGCGCGGTGCCGTCCAGGCCGGAATCGACGCTGAGTTCGAGGGCCGCACCATTGTTGACGGTCGCGGTTCCTGTGCCGAGAGCCTTGGAGTCGCGGATATTGAGGCTGCCCGCCGAGATCAGAGTGCCGGCCGTGTAGGTGTCCGCGTTGGTGAGGTTGAGCCGTCCACCTTGGACCTTGACCAGGGAGACCCGACTGTTGATGGGAGCGGCCGGGTCGCTCACGATGCCCGAGATGGTCAATTCGGTGTTCGGATTTCCCAGCGAGGGGGTGGCAACGCCGATCAGCACGCTCGGGGAACTGGTGGGGCTGGGGTTGTCGAGGATGACGTTGCCGCCCCAAATGTTGTTGCCGTTGGCATTGTTCAGTGCGCCGACGCCCCCGAACCCAGGGCCGTTCAGGGTGAGCAACTCGTTGAAGACCTGGAAGCCGATGTAGGGGTTGGTGACGGCGTTGAAAGGCTTGGTCGGATCCTGGAGGATGCCATTGGGATCGTTCGTGGTCAGGGTGGTGAGCTCGAGCTGGAGCGTACCCGCCTTCCCTGTGGTCGAGTTAAAGTTGACGATCGTGCCGGCCCCAGGAGAACCGCTGAATGGGCCTGAGACGGCATTTCCGGGAACGCCGGAACCGTCAGCGCCGAGCGAGAGTGGATCGCGGATCGTGAGGGTTCCCTCGTCCACCGTGGTCGTGCCGCGGTACGTGTTGCCGACGAGGGTAGCGCTGGTATAGGGGGTGCCGATGAACGTCTTGCCGGTCAGCGAAGCCTGGTAGGAAAAAACAACCTGGCCCGCGCCGAACTTGGTGATGTTATGCCCCGCGCCCGTATCCGTGATCTGGCCCGAGATGTTGAGTTGCGTGCCGCCGGAAGCGCCCACGCCCCCATCGAGGTCCATCGAAATCGCACCGGCCCAGGTGTTGTTGCCCGAGAAGTTCAGCAGCCCGCCGTCGTTGGCGGTGCCCAAGCCGTTGAGCTTGAGGCGCTCGTTGATGGCCCCCGTGACGTTGCGGATTTGGAGCTGCGAGTTGGGGTTGACCGTGACGGTGCCGGCGGCGGCAATCCCTGCGACGGCCGCCCCAGTGCCCAGGGCGTTGGCGTTGGAGATGGCGACGATGCCGCCGCTGTTGGCGAGGACGACCGCGCCGGTGAAACCGCTGTTGTCGTTCGTCAACTCCAAGGTGCCGCCGCCTGCCTTCGTCAGGGTCTGCGACGCGGCGCTCGGGCCGGCAGTGATCCTGCCCCCCATGAGGAGGTCGGAGCCGGTGTTGACTGTGAAGGTCTGCTGGGGGCTGCCCGCCGGGGGAGTCAGCTTGACAGCAACGCCGAGGTTCTCGTTGCCGAGGTTGGAGCCGACGTTGATGTTCCCGGACAGGCCGATGGCGTTCCCAGCCACGACGTAGCCGGCCGCAGAGAACGTGATCGAGTTGAAGACGAGAGGAACGCCACCCACTAATGGAACGTTGTTATTCGTGAGGCGGGTCGCGGTCGGGGCGGTGGCACCGAAGACCAAATCGTCGCCCGCCTGCGGAGCCCGACCGAGGGACCAGTTGGATGCGGCGCTCCACTGCCCTGCGCCGAGGCCCGTGGCAAGCCCGGTCCAAGCGTCGGTCGCGGGGGCGAGGCGCACCTCGAGCCACTCGAGGACGAGTTTGCGTCGTTTCTCGCGGGGCAAGGTCCGATGTTTCTTCTCGAACAGACGTGTCACCAGGCGATCCCAAGCGCTCCGATTCATATTGTGCAACTTCCGAATGAGATCAGGGTGAAATAGAGGAGGCCACGCGGCGCGAAGGAAACGACCTAGAATGAGAACGAGGCAAACGCCGCCTCGAGTCGAAGTATCGATCGATCATTATAGAACACCGCCACGCCGAGAAAGTTCCGGCGGGAGTGTCTCTCGATCCTACCATCCTGGCAGGACGAAGACCACAAGAAGATACGAATGAATTCTTCGAGTTCAGGAGCAGCGGAGCCACTTCGATCAGGGGCCGATGCCGACACGCCGCCGTGACCCACGCAATACCATCGGCTGAGTAATTCGACTCGAAAATTTCGCTCGCTGATTTGGAGGCTGGGGCGAA
Source organism: Planctomycetia bacterium (assembly GCA_025356615.1). GTDB lineage: Bacteria > Planctomycetota > Planctomycetia > Gemmatales > Gemmataceae > JANXSH01. The sequence goes on from JANXSH010000119.1 coordinate 6,736, forward strand.
TCCATTTGAGAGTTTCTAGATCCGCCTCTTCGATCCATCTCCCTCGATCGAGAGGGAACAACCGAAATATCAGCCCCTACGAAGCCATTCAATCGTACACCCGAGGGACGGCATGTCAAGGATGGGGAATCGCAAAGTCTTGCCAGGCTTCCCAAACCGCCATTCTATTACTTCGATCCGGTTTGCCCCGAATGTAGGAGGTGGGGCGAAAAAGAGGATGTTGCGGATCACGCTTTCTGCCCCATTCCCGATGGTCGCACTACTTGCTCATCGTCCACTTCATCTTCTTCGGCAGGGCGAAGATTTTGGCATGCTGACGCAGGTCGCGCGTTCGGCCAGGTGCCATCGTGAAGACGGCGGCCTCTTTCACCTCGGCCATCGTCAGTTTGTCGCCTCCCGATCCCGCCCACGCGAACAGCAGGACGACTTCGTTGGTGAAATCGACCTGCTTGGCGATCGCTGCGGCAGTGTCCACGTCCGGGATCGCCTTTGCCAGTTCCGCCTTCGAGGTGATCTTCAGCGGATCACGCAGGGCACCCTCCACACTGGGGAAGGAGCCTTTCTCGACCTTCAGCTCCCGCGCCTTGGTGTCGGACGCAGGCTCGGTCTTGTCCTCGGGGAAGGCGGTCAGGATTAGCATCGCAACGCTCAACATCATCGGGGAATCCTCGAAAAGGGGTGTCGATTCGGGCTAGGAACATCCTATCCTCGAAGTCGCGAGCGGCGATACTCGAGGGGCCGATTCGTGGATTTCGCCGCCCGAGTCCCCTTCCCCGTCCGCAGCCGAACTTGCCCTTTTTGAGAATGATTTGATTTTTTGTTCCCCTTTGTCTATCATCCGCCGACCACTACTGATACAATCCCCACAGAGGTCTCCGGATTCCCTCGAGTGTCTTAGGCGGCATCTAGCCGCCCCGCCAGGGCAGCGGTCTCCCTCTTTTCGTGGAGTTCTAGATGGGCAAGAAGCTGTACGTCGGCAACCTCTCCTACGAGGTGAACGACAGCGAGTTGCAGCAGATGTTCGAGCCTTACGGCACGGTCCAGTCGGCGCAGGTCATCATGGACCGGGACACGGGGCGGTCGAAGGGGTTCGGTTTCGTCGAGATGGGATCCGATCAGGAAGCCCAGGCTGCCATTGCCGCGCTCAGCGGCAAGCAGGTCGGTGGTCGTAGTCTGACCGTCAACGAGGCCAAGCCCAAGGAGGGTGGCGGCGGCGGTGGCGGTCGTGGCGGCTACGGCGGCGGCGGCGGCGGCGGTAGTCGTGGCGGCTTCGGCGGCGGCGGCGGTAGTGGCGGCGGTAGCGGCGGCGGTCGTGGCGGCTACGGCGGCGGCGGCGGC
>JANXSH010000122.1 GCA_025356615.1 Planctomycetia bacterium
GCACGACCCCTCAGCCAGGGGGGGAGGGGTCGTGCGGCAAAGAGGGACTGCCAGACGGCGGAACGACGGTCCGCCGTGTCAGATGGGATGTCTTGGCGTTTTTTGGTCTAGACAACGGGGTCCACTATACCCACAGCGCTCGCGCCCAACACCGGGAGCGCCACCACTTCCTTCTTGTAGATGTCGAGGTTGGCGTTCAACCAGTCCAGGGCATGCTTCCGGATGGCGGGGCGTGCCGCTGGCGGCGGGGCATCCAATCCTTGGCCAGTACCGGCGAGGGCCGCAGCACGTGCCGGTAGGTAATATTCCCGTCCTACAACTCCGCCGACTTGAAACATCCCTAGATTTAGCGGTTTCCCATTGGCGAGGCGATACGCTTCGAATGGCCTCCCGGCGGCAGTCAACCCTGTCACGAGGGGTTCGATCGCATACGACTTGAAGCCGGATAATAACCCGTGTTCATAAGCTGAGTTCAATTCGTCATCACCTCGAATCGAATTAAACTTGGCCAACTGTCGGTACTGGCTCGCTGCTTCGACGTAGTTCTTGTCTTCTACCAGTTGGCTGCAAACTACGAGATGGCCGAGAATGCTCTGCTCATCGAGATCGATTGCCTTCCGGGCGGCGATCATTGCCTCTCGTTTTCGCCCATTAGTCTTCCTGTCGTAGTGGAGTTCATAGGCCAGGCGTCCGTGCGCTCGGGCGAACCGAGGCGCGAGACGGATGGCCTCGTAAAACTCGTCGATCGCATTGGCGGGATCTGCCTCTTTGGGATCCCGGCCAAGAGACAGCGCGACCGCATAGTAGTAGCGGGCCAAGGGATTGTTCGGGCGGAGTGCTACCGCGATTCGGCCCCAATGGATTACGTCGCGTTCGAACATCGTGCTCTTGATGGCGATGGTCAGGGCCAATGGGAACGAGTTCGGGTGATTCTTCCAGGCCACCTTCAGGATACGGAGTTCTTCTTTCCGTCCCAGTCCAAATCCCAAGCCGATGGCATAGGACGGCGACAACTGAGACCCAACGATCTTCTTGCTGAGTTCCGCTATGCGGTCGGATTCGGATCGGGTAATCGCCCGCCGTAAAGCCGTCCGCGTTGGATCAGAATCAAGTAAATCGACGACAGCGAGTAGACCTTGGTAATCTGGTTTGACGAAGAACCATTCCGTCAGGCCCGATGAGAGAGCCTCCGAAATCAACGATCGCTTCACTGTCTCAACGATTTGTGCCGCCGGCTCCCTTCCCATGGCCAGACCATAGCCCTGGAACAGGGCGGGATAGCGTCGCTTGGCCCGCTCGTTATCCATTCGGGTGTCGGAAGGCGACACCATCCATCGCTCCTCGAAGATGTCTTCGAGATCCCGGACGGTCCGCCAATCCTTGGCAATCTTCTCGTGTCGTTCGCGGAGCTTGACCGGGGTTTGTTCGTCGATTTGCTGGCTGGCCTGGTCCAAGAGTGTTTCGGCCTCCTCGAGCCGTCCAGCCTTCAGAGCGGCTGAGATCCGGTCGAGCGTTGCATCGACCCTATCGTTGTTGCGAGCCGCGATCAGTGCCTTTTCGTGCCGCCGCTCGGCCGACTGGCGCTCGGCCCACCACGCGCCGTAGATGACCAGCCCCACCACAAGGAACAGCATCGCGGAAAGTACCCCTGCGGCAACCACCCGCCCCTTGTTCCGGCGGATGAACTTCCGCAGCCGGTAGCCTGCACTCGGCGGCCTCGCCTCGACGACCTCGTCCGCCAGATACCGCTCCACGTCCCGCGCCAGCCCGGTCGCCGTGTCGTAGCGGCGCGAGCGGTCCTTCTCCAGGCACTTCATGACGATCCAGTCCAGCTCGCCCCGCACCAGCTTCGTCAGCTTCACCGGCCCCGACTGGCGTAGCGCGGCCAGGTTCGGCAGCGACCAGCTGCCGCTCAGCCGGGCTGCACTCGATCGGGGCGACTCCTCCTCCTTGATGAGCCGAAGCATCTCGTGCGACGCCGCCGACCCCACGATCCGGCTCCGCGTCCGGCGGGACGGGAAGCGGCTCTTGTTCGAGGTCGAGGATCGCGGGCCGGGCATCCCCGTCGGCGAGCGCCGCACCATCTTCCGGCCCTTCCGGCGCGGCCGGGAGGCCGACGCCACGACGGGCGGCGTCGGCTTGGGGCTGGCACTAGCGTTCCGCTGGTCGCAACGACTCGGCGGGCGACTGGCGCTCGAATCGCCTGCGACCGGCGGGGCGTGCTTCCGGGTCGAGTTGGCGGCGGAGTGAAGGATCCGAGGGGTTGAACCTGGCATGCAACACCCCGGATTGCGCTGCGATACATCCGGGGCTACATTTCTGTCACCCCTGACGGGGTTCGTCGGAATGGCTCACTCCA
>JANXSH010000123.1 GCA_025356615.1 Planctomycetia bacterium
AGCCGTTGCAGATGATCGGGGTCGCCTGGTCTTCGTCCTTGGGGTTGCCCTGCGTCAGGGCGAGGACGGCCATCAGTTCGGGCTTGCTGCCGGCCTCGAGGCCGAAGTGGAACGGCTTGCCGAAGTCGAGGATCTCTTCGACCACCTGTCGCTGCTGGTTCACCTTGATCGGGTAGACGCAGCAGTAGCGGTTCTGATACTCGGCCTCTTTGATCGCTTGTTGGAACGCCTCGTGCAGTTCTCCTACGCGGTGCCGCAGGATGTCGGTAAAGCGCAGGAGGATGGGCAATTGGATGCCGCGCGCCTGGAGTTGGTCGATCAGCTCCTTGAGATCGACGTGTCGCTCGCCCCTCTTGGTCGGATGCACCTGGAGGTGGCCGGCCTTGTTGATCGAGAAGTAGCCTTTGCCCCAGTTGCGGACGCCGTAGGTTTCTACGGAGTCCTGGATCTTCCACTTCTCCATCAGTACCGGCTCAGCGGCCTTCGGCATGGACTGTAACTCCCAAGTCGGCAAGCGCGGATGGCTCCGGGGTTCCCTCTCTGGACGATCCAGAGGGGAACGAGAATAGGAGTATGGCGCGGCACAGGGAAAGTCAATCGGTGACAAGGTGACAAGGCGACACGACAGAACGTTGATACGCCCCCTCACCTTGTCACCTTGTCACCGCCCTCGGTGCAATCATCGCCCAGCCGACGCGAGCGCGCCCCTCTCCGCCTCCGGTCCACGGCAGGGCCAGCGCTCGCTGGACCTCGGCGGTGGGGAATCGCGCGTGCAGCCAGTCCGGCATGTCCTCGCCGTAGGTCGCCGCGCACCACAGCAGCACGCCCCCGCGCCGCCGCAAGTCGTCGTCGCTGGTCCACGGCGCGGTTTCCGGTTCGGGCCAGGCGAAGCGCCTCGGGTCGCCGCCGTCGCGATCCCGATCGTGCCCTGTGCCAGCCGGTTCGCGGCTGGAATAGAGCGTCGGCCTCGACGGCGCGAGGCAGCAGATATTCCCCGCCAGCCACCAGTCGCCCGCCGCGATCGCGGGCGGGACGCCGTGACGGCGTTCGTAGCCGTGCGTCACCGCCGCCGCGAGCGCCGCACCGGGGAACGTCACCCGCCTCGGCCCCTCGCGGGGCGGCCAGCCCATGACCTGGACCGCGCCGGTGATGCAGACCCCGCCGACGCCCACGACGACCCAGAGCAGGCGAAATCGCCCCCACGCGCGCCCGCCCGGATTCGCGCCCACGAGGAGCAGAAGCGCCGCCGGGGCGAATGTCCACAGCGGCACGCCCCAGATGTCTCGCAGTTTCGTCCCCGGACTCAGACCCGCGAGCAAGTGTAGCGCGATCGGCCCGACGACGGCGACGAGCAGATAGGACTTCGCCGTGCTGGGAGGCGTTCCCCGCCGCCTGGTGAGCAGCGGCGCGAGGATGAGCAGGACCGGCGAGAGGCGCACGACCTGCGACAGGACGAACGACAGCTGCGAGACGAGGACGCCGGGATCGTCGAACTCCCCCTGGGCGCGGCGCGAGGCGTATCTCAGCGTGATGAAGTCGTTGCGGCACAGCCAGATCAGGTGGGGCAGGAAGATCATGCCGCTGACCCCGGCGACGACGAGCAATCGCGAGAATCGGCGCGTCCCTGACTGCCACAGCCACCAGCCGAGCAGCGGGACGAGGAGGAAGACGACCGAATACTTGCACAACAGAGCCAGCCCCAGGGCAACGCCCACGAGGATCCAGTCGCGCAGGCGATCACGCTTCCACGCGGCGTAGGCGCGGTCGATGAGCATGGCCCAGAAGCCGACGAGCAACACCTGGTTGTTGAACTCCCCGGCGACCTGGCCGAGGTAGACCAGCCCCTCGAGGCAGAGTGTCGCCGCCAGCGCCGAACGCAGAGGCAGAACCTGGCGCGCGAGATTCCAGACACTCCACAGCGCCAGCGCGACGGCGAGGTAGCCCAACAGGTAGATCCCGAAGAACGACCCCGGCGTGAGCGTCCAACCGACCTCGGCGACCCACGCCGCGAGCGGCGGGTGCTTATGGTAGCCCATCTGCCAGTGTCGGCCCCAGGACAGCCACTCGATCACATCGAGCGGCGGGTTGGGCCGTGCCGTCATCAGCATCGTCCAGCCGAGCGTCCGCGCGGCGAGCCACGCCAGGACGAATCGATTCGCCGCCCGATGCACTCGCGTCGCCCTCGTCACCGAATCGGCGGAGTACAGACGCAGACCCGCACGATCGTGTGCAAGCCCGTCGAGTGGGAGGACTAAGGCGGTCATCACCGATCCCTGGAGTAGATGATTCGCGGGCCTGTCGAGGACGTTGTACCACACGCCCGCTCCTCGGTTCAAGGGCCGCGCTTGCCCCGAGCCTCGCTCCCCCCTACCTTGACCTCATCTCCCCCGTCCTGTCGCGAGGATTCCGCCATGCGATCTCTCTCTCGTCGTCAGTTCAACGCCACCGTCGTCGCCGGCCTTGCCGCGCCGACCGTCATCACCAGTGCCGTGCGCGGCGATGAGGCACCGTCGGCCAAGATCAACCTCGGATTCATCGGTGTCGGCACGATGGGCCGAGACCACTTGCGTTCGTTCCTCGGCTACCCTGAAGTACACGTCGTCGCGGTCAGCGATGTCGTCGCCGAGCGCCGCGATGACGCGAAGAAGATCGTCGATAAACACTACGGCAAGGGTAAGAAGGGCGAGAGCAAGGCGTGCCTCGCCTTCGAGGACTTCCGCGACCTGCTGAAGAGCAAGGACATCGACGCCGTCGTGATCGCCACGCCGGACCACTGGCACGCCATCCCCTGCGTCATGGCCGCCGGTGCCAAGAAGGACATCTACTGCGAGAAACCTCTGACTAATGCCATCGCGCACGGGCGGAAGATCGTCGAGGCCGTCGCCAAGAACGAGGTCATCTTCCAGACCGGCAGCCAGCAGCGGACCGAGTTCGGCGGCATGTTCCGCAAGGCCGTGGACTACGTCCGCAACGGCCGCATCGGCAAGCTGAAGTCGATCCGCATCGGCGTGGGCGGCCCCGCCGTCCCCTGCGACCTGAAGGGCGAGGAGTGTCCCAAGGGCACGAACTTCGACCTCTGGCTCGGGATCGCCCCGAAGCGCGAGTACAGTTCCGTCCTCTGCCCCAAGGGCATCCACGGCCACTTCCCCGCCTGGCGGAACTACCGCGAGTACGCCGGCGGCCAACTCGCCGACATGGGTGCCCACCACTTCGACATCGCCCAGTGGGCGCTCGACATGGACGGCTCCGGTCCCGTCCTCGTCGAGCCGCCGGAAAAGGGCGACACGGGTCTGAAGTTCACCTATAAATCAGGCGTCGTCATGTATCACGGCGGCAAGGCGGACTGCACCTTCGAGGGTGAAGACGGCACGATCTTCGTCGGACGCAGCCAACTCGAGGCGACGAACAAGATCCTCGACACGCCCCTCGGGGAGAAGGACAAGCGCGTCTACCTCGCCACGAACCACCGCAAGAACTGGCTCGAGTGCATCAAGAGCCGCAAGCCGACCATCTGCCCCGCCGAGGTCGGCCATCGGACCTCGACGGTCTGCCAGCTGGGCAACATCGGCTATCGCCTGCGCCGCAAGCTGGCGTGGGATCCCGTCAAGGAGCAGTTCGACGACGAGGCTGCGAACAAGCTCGTGGCTGGCGAGATGCGAGCGCCGTGGAAGCTGTAAAGCGAAACCCAGAGCTTAGGGGTTGCAACCCCTGGGCTTCTATTCATCAGGGAGCATCCGAATGCAAGGCAAGTCCGAAGTGATCGACGCCCTCAACGGGGCGCTGACGATCGAGTTGACCGCGATCAACCAATACTTCTGTCAGGCGAAGATGTGCATGAACTGGGGCTACCGTCGCCTCGGGGCCAAGCACTACGAAGAGTCGATGGGCGAGATGAAGCACGCCGAGAAACTCATCGACCGCATCCTGTTCCTCGACGGCGTGCCGGAGATCGCCCGGTACGACATAATCCGCGTCGGCACCGACGTGAAGGAGCAATTCGAGTACGACCTCAAGCTCGAGACGAAGGGCGTGAATGCCTACAACGAGGGCATCGACCTCTGTTCCAAGCTCAAGGACAACGGCACGCGCGAACTCCTCGCCACGATCCTCGTCGAGTCCGAGGAACACGTCGATTGGCTCGAGACCCAGCTCCACCTCATCTCGCAGGTCGGCCTACAGAACTACCTGCAAACTCAGATCGGTGAGAGCGAAGGAGAGGGCTGAGTCATCGGCAGGGCCGTGCGCTGGTCGAGATACTTCCGCAGACGCCGGTGACAGGCCGTGCAGCCGTCGCCGGCCCCCGTGTGCCGGCAGATGTCCTTGACCGAGACGAGGTTCATCGTGTCGAGCGCACGCAACAACACGTCCTCCGTCACTTGCAAGCAGTGACAGACCATCCGCGCGGGGCAGGTGTCGCAAGTCGTCGATAGTGTTTCAGCGGTGCAGGTCGCTTCCATGGGTATGATCCCGAGAAGGACGTTCGGCGGGTAGTGTAGTTGAGACGCGGTCTCAACAATGGAATTCTAGCACACTCGCCGCATGAGTCAATAGCTGGGCGCACACTTCTCGAGTTAGGGTGGGTCGAGCGGAGCGAGGCCCACGCGGATCGGCGATAGCGCCTCTCACACGGACTCCGCATGGGCCGGAATGAAGTCTCCCTCCGCGTGGGCCTCGCTCCGCTCGACCCACCCTACGGCCCC
>JANXSH010000126.1 GCA_025356615.1 Planctomycetia bacterium
CACATCGAAGAAGAGAACACCTCGATGATCCATACCCGCAAGCGTGCGACTGTCGGGGTTGAAAGCGATCGCGCCGAATCCCCCCCTGTTGCGGGGTTCCACATACCACGTCGGGAGTGGGTGTCCTGATGGGTATTCCCACCACGAGAGTTCGGATCTGGCAGCGTATGGTCCCTGCGCCATGCACCGACTCCCGTCAGGGGAGAAGGTGAGGTCACGAATGCCTGTCTCTGGGCCGAATTGAATCGACGCGGGAGACGCCGTCCCCGTTTCCACGTCGTGCAAGAGATTGAAATACGGCGGATCGAACGCCGGAATCCGCTGGCCGTGGGGGTCGATCGTTATACCACTGGGAAAGCAGGTCAGGACATGGCGACAGTCCGGCGTAAACGTCACGGAGGCGAAGTAGTTGCCCTCGAGCGCCCATCGGGTCGCACGGGTTTCCAAATCCCAGACCCGCACGTTTCGTCGATTATCGACCGAAAGGAGGGTACGCCCATCAGCAGAGAACTCGACGCGCTGCACCGGCTGCTTGTGGCCTTTCAGAATGAACATGCGGCGACTCCTTCACCTTGCGTCATGTGTGTGTAATCGCTGGGATTGTGAGCGTGATCGGCGGAGGATATGATACGGGAAAGAATACCTCCGACGAACCGACGGGAGCGAACGATGTCCGAACAGATTACGCTCACCCTGCTTCCAGGGGTTTACCATCGAGTCGAGGCGATCGCACGGCGATCCGGTCGATCGATGGGGGAACTGCTCGCGGAAACCATCGAGATGACGTTCTCACCCCTGAACGAGTGCGCGGATGAGGAAGTGTTGAAGGCCACCAATGTTACGATGCCCGACGCGGAAGACCGGCGGCTCAGCGAACTGCTGGGGCGGCAGGCAGAGGGCGAATTGAGGCCCGGTGATCGCGAAGAACTGACCGACCTCATGGGGTTATACGAGCGAATGCTACTGCGCAAGGCGAAGGCACTCGAGGAGGCCGTGGGGCGAGGGTTGTGTGAGCCGCTGGCATCATGAGTAAATCGACGATTTCGGAGGTCGTCAGCCAGCGCCAGAGTACGTTTACTGGCGGGCAACCGCTGTGGGTATTGCCGGGCACCGCAGCGGCTAATTTTTGGATGGCTCGGAGATCGAACATCTCCTACCCCGATCACCTTCCCACCGCAGTCGAACGCGATACGAGGATGGGTACTTTGCCTGGATCTCATCGGGCGCTTACAATAGACCCCGAATCGAGAACCGCCCACCCGGACGAGAAAGCTACACCATGACCACGGAACGGGGATCGCTACTCATCGTGGACGACAACGCGGACCATCGGGCCGAGCTGCGACACTTCCTCACCTCGAACGGCCTGACGATCACCGAAGCGGAAGGCGGGGCTGCGGCCCTGGCTCTGGTCGATGGCCGCGCGTTCGATCTGATCCTACTCGATGTCTCGATGGAAGGGATGAGCGGGATGGACGTGTTGAAGGCACTCCGCGCGAGGCACTCCGCCGTCGATCTCCCGGTCATCATGGCCACCGCGAACGACCTGAGCGACGACGTGGTGGGTGCCCTCGAAGGTGGGGCGAACGACTACCTGACCAAGCCCTTCGACTTGCCCGTCGTGCTGGCGCGCGTGCGGACCCAGCTCTCGCTCAAGTGGGCGGTCGATCGGATCGTGGATCTCGAGCAAAGCCTGGCCCAGCGCAACGCCGCACTCGAAGTCGCCAACGCGGACCTGGAGGATGCCAACCGGCGGATGAAACGCGACTTGCGGGCGGCGGCACACGTCCAGGAGGCGCTGCTCCCCCACAACCTGCCCCTTTTCGGGAGTGCCACCTTCGCCTGGAAGTTCCGCCCCTGCGCCGAGTTGGCGGGCGACCTGCTCAACGTCTTCGCCCTCGACGACCGGCGCGTGTGCCTCTACGTCCTCGACGTGGTAGGTCACGGGGTCAAGGCGGCCCTCCTGGCCGTCATGGTCAGTCGGGTGTTGGCCCGGTTGCTCTCCCCCGGCGGGCAGGCTCGGCCCCCGAACCCGGACCGCCTCCCCTCGCCCATCGAAGTGGTCGCCCAGCTCAACCGCGAGTTCCCCTGGGACGACCAGACCCAGCAATACTTCACGCTGGTCTACGGCATCCTCGACCTGGAGACCGGCGACCTCTGTTACGTCAGTGCCGGCCATCCGGGGCCGCTCCACCTCGCCCGCGATTCGGCCCCCCGGATCCACGACACGCCCGGCGACCCCGTCGGCCTCGGCACCGACGATTACGAGGAATGCCACCTGCACTTGCGGCAGGGGGAACGGCTGTACCTGTTCTCCGATGGCGTCGTCGATGCCTTGACGCCGGACAGCAAGAGGTTCGGGCCGGAGCGCCTGTGCCGCGTCCTCGACGAGAACCGGAGTCTCCCCCTCCTGGACGGACTGGAACGGTTGACCTCGGCCCTGACCTCGTGGTGTTCCCCGGACCTCCCCCACGACGATATCTCGATCCTGGGCGTCGAAATGCTCTAACCAGTAATTTCAAAGAAGAACTATCCGCAGATTGCGCAGATTACACAGATTAATGAATAGAAGAAAGCCAAAGCTGGACTTGCCTTCGCTTTGTCTGTACTCTTTTTCCTACTCTCTTTATCAATCTGTGTAATCTGCGCAATCTGCGGATAGTTCTTCTTTGAAACTACTGGTTAGTGACCGTCGGAGCGAGGAATTCGCATGACACCCAAATGTTACCATGCCCTGGTCGAACACAGCCCCGATGTCATCCTCCTGCTCGACGCCGCCGGGGTCATCCTCTACGCCAACCCGGCGACGGCCCAGGTGTTCGGCTACACGCCGGAGGACGCCTTGGGGCGGCAGATGCTCGGCTGGATCGAGCCGGACGACACGCCCGGCTTCGGCAGCCTGTTCGCGACGTGCCTGGGCCACCCGCAGGACGTGGTGTTCTTCTCCGGGTTCTACCGGCACCACGGGGCGGACGCGGACGTGCTGTACGGCGAGGGCCGGCTCGTCAACCACCTCCACGACCCGGACGTGGGCGGGGTCTTGTTCTACTTCCGCGAGGTATCCGTCCAGAAGCAGGCGGCGGACGACTGGGGCCGGCAGCGCAACCTGCTCGGCGCGCTACTCGACGGCTTGCCGAATCAGGTCTACGTCAAGGACCAACAGGGGCGCTTCGTGACGGCCAACGTCGCCGCGGCGCAGGCGCGCGGCGTGGCACCGGGGGCCGTCATCAACCGGACGGATTTCGAGTTCTTCCCTCAACCTCTGGCCGAGCGGTTCCACGCCGACGAGCAAGCCGTGATCCACTCGGGCCGACCTTCCCTCGACCAGGAGATGCCGATCGAGCAGGGGGGGCAACTGCGCTGGCTGTCGATCAGCCGCGTGCCGCTCCGCGAACTCGACGGCGCGGTCTTCGGCGTGGTGGTCATCAGCCACGAGGTCACAGAGCGGAAGCAGGCGGAGGAGGAGTTGCGCCAGGCGAACGAGGCCGCCGAAGCCGCCAACCGCGCCAAGAGCGCCTTCCTGGCGCGGATGAGTCACGAGATCCGCACGCCGCTGAACGGCATCCTCGGCATGACGCAACTGGTCCTCGAGACCGCTGTGACTCCCCACCAACTCGGCTTCCTCAAGGCGGTGAAGTCGTCGGCTGGCTCCCTACTGACGATCGTCAACGACATCCTCGACTTCTCCAAGATCGAGGTCGGCCAACTCGACCTCGACGAGACGGCCTTCTCCCTGCTCGACGTGGTGGCCGACACCCTCAAGTCCTTCAGCCTGGACGTGCGGAGGAAGGGCCTGAGCCTGGTCTACCGCATCGCGGCCGGAGTCCCGGATGTCCTGGTCGGCGACCCGCTGCGGCTGCGGCAGATCCTCGTCAACCTGGTGGGCAACGCCATCAAATTCACCCCCCAGGGAGAAGTCGCCGTCACGGTCGAGAACAGTCCGAGCGATCGGGGGGCCGGCGTTCCCTCCTGTACGCGGGCCTTCGCCGTGACCGACACGGGCATCGGCATCCCGCTCGACAAGCAGCAGGCGGTCTTTGAGCCGTTCGTCCAGGCGAACGACTCGACGACGCGCAAATACGGAGGCACGGGGCTGGGCCTGCCGATCTCGGCGAAGCTGGTGTCACTCATGGGCGGCACGCTGCAAGTGACCAGTCGGGAGGGACGGGGGAGCCGGTTCCACTTCACCGCCCCCTTCGGACTCGACCAGGCGACCGCTTCGGAAACGAAGGGGCCGGAAGTCGAACTCCGCCCCGGACGCCCCTGGCGGATCTTGCTGGCCGAGGACAACGAGATCAACCAGCAACTGGCGGTCGCCATTCTGGAAAAGTGGGGGCACATGGTCGTGATCGCCGAAGACGGTCGGAAGACCGTGGAGGCGTTGGGGGTACTCACCGCCGCAGCGAATCGGGTGCCCCTCTGCGACCTGGTCCTGATGGACCTGCACATGCCCGAGGTGGACGGTTACGAGGCGACCGCGATCATTCGCGCCGCCGAGGAGGGACGCCGCCCACGCCTCCCGATCATCGGCCTCACGGCGGACGCCATGAAGGGGGAGCGGGAACGCTGTCTGCGAGCGGGCATGGACGGCTTCGTCACCAAGCCCATCGACGTGCGGGAACTGTTCGACGCCATCGAGCGGGCGGCGTCGCCGAGGCCCCCGGCCTCCCAGCCGGTGCCGGAGACTCAGCCCCGCGACGAGTCGGCCTTCGACACGGCGATGGCGTTGCGATTGGTGGGTGGCGACAAGGGACTCCTACGCCTGCGGATCGATCGGTTCCTGCTGTCGTGGCCGGAGAAAGCCGTCGCAGCGAGAGCCGCCGTCACCGCCCAGGACTTCCGTGCGCTGCGATCGCTAGCCCACGACTCGAAAGGACAGGTGGGGGCCTTCTCCCGGAGTATCCGGGAGACGGCCCATCGCCTCGAGGAGGCGGCCAAGGCGGAGACGCATTCCGGCGCGGACGAGATCCTCTCTCGACTCGACCGGGAGGTCGGCCCGCTGCTCGCGGCCCTGGTCCTTTGGCTACGTCACGACTCGGGCTGACACTCGTCCCTTACCACGCCCGCCCGTATTGCACTGGGGCCATCCCGGCCGTACTCACACCCAGTTCGCGGGCGGCCCGCGCCGGCCAGTACGGGTCACGCAGCATCTCGCGGGCCAGGAACACCAGATCGGCCTGACCGCTTCGCAAGATGGTCTCTGCCTGGATGGGGGACGTTATCATCCCGACCGCCGCTGTCGCGATTCGGCTCCCCCTGCGGATGGCCTCGGCGAAGGCCGTCTGGTAGCCGGGGCCGACCGGGATCTTGGCGATCGGCGACGCGCCGCCCGAGCTACAGTCGATGAGGTCTACGCCGAGGTCGCGGAGTTGGGACGAGAGCCGCACCGAGTCCTCGATCGCCCAGCCGCCTTCCATCCAGTCGCTGCACGAGAGCCGTACCGCGAGTGGCATCTTGGTGGGGAGGATGTCCCGCAATTCCTTCGCGACCCGCAACGGGAGCCGCGTGCGGTTCTCGAACGACCCGCCGTATTCGTCCACACGACGGTTCGAGAGGGGCGAAAGGAAGCTGTGGAGGAGGTATCCGTGGGCGGCGTGGATTTCGATCATCTGGAAACCCGCTTCGATCGCGCGCCCCGCCGCGTCCCGCCACTCCCGGCAGATGCGATCGATGTCTTCCGAGGTCGCCTGGCGAGGGATCGGGTAGCCGTCGGTAAAGGCCGTGTCGCCGACCCCGATCGACCGCCATCCGCCGTTCTGGGGGTCAACCGCCTTGCCGCCCAGCCACGGCGCGGCCGTCGAGGCCTTCCATCCGGCGTGGGCGAGTTGGATGGCCGGGACGGCCCCCTGGGCGGAGATGAACTGGGCGACTCGCCGCCAGGCCCCGACGTGTTCGTCCTTCCAGATCCCGGTGTCCGACGGGGAGATGCGACCTTCGGCGGAGACGGCCGTCGCCTCGGCCATCACAAGCCCCGCGCCGCCCACGGCACGAGACCCGAGGTGGACGAGGTGCCAGTCGGCCACGAGGCCCTCTTCGCAGCTGTACTGGCACATCGGCGAGACGCCGATGCGATTGCGGAGTGAGATCGACCGGAGGGTGAACGGCTCGAACAGATGTGCGGTGTGCATGTCGAATCCTGATTAGATCGAAGTCGAATCGATTCGGCGGTGTCATCGCCTCCTCTCGCGAGAATATATGCACGAATCGGGCCAACTCATCCCGGAATTGTGACTGGCATTCCCCTTGCGGTCGGATATACTTCAATTACTCACCTGCCCGACCCGCCCTGGCACCACAATCCCACCGAACCATGAGTGCGACCCGAATCCTCTGGCTCTTGCTCGCCGCCTCCGTGCCTGCTCCCGTCGTGGCGCTCGGCCCGCCGCCGGGGCGTGTTTCCGTCTGGCCTGCGGTCGTCTCCCTCGACGGCAAGGCGGCGCGCCAACAACTCCTCGTCAGCGAACAGGGGGGCAAGTCGCCCGATCGCACACGGAGCGCCCGCTACCTCAGCGAAACGCCCGGCGTCGTGGCCGTCAGCGCCGCCGGTGTCGTCACGCCGGTAGGGGACGGCGAGGGGATCGTCTCCGTGATCGTCGGCACCGACAAGGCCCGGACCGTCGTCCGCGTCAAGAACGCCGGGGCGTATCGGGCGGTGACTTTCGAGCGCGATGTCGAGCCGATTCTGGGCCGGGCCGGGTGCAACGCCGGTGCGTGCCACGGCAAGGCGCGCGGGCAGAACGGCTTCGCCCTGTCGTTGCTCGGCTTCGACCAGGAGTTCGACTACCACGCCATCGTCAACGAGGCGCGAGGCCGGCGCATCTTCCCGGCGTCTCCCGAGTCCAGCCTGTTCCTGCGCAAGGCGTCCGGCGAGGTGCCGCACGGCGGTGGCAAGAAGCTCCCCGCAGGCACTCCAGGGCATGAACTCGTCCGCCGATGGATCGTCGCCGGCTGCCCGCGCACTCCAACATCGGCCCCCACGCTTTCGCGGATCGTGGTCGAGCCGGCCGACCGAGTCCTCGCCAACAAGGCGGAGCAGCAGCTCGCCGTCACGGCCCACTACGCCGACGGCACGACGGAAGATGTCACGCACCTCGCCACCTACCAGTCCAACGACAGCGTCTACGTCGCCGTCGAGGAACACGGCAAGATGAAGGCCGGCCCGCTGCCCGGCGAAGCGACGATCATGGCCCGCTACATGGAGAAGTTCGGCACCTGCCACGTCCTCGTGCCGCTGCCCGGCGCGGTCCCCGCCGAGTTGTACGTCAAGCTGCCGCGCAACAACTTCATCGACGGCCACGTCTGGGACAAACTCCGCCTGCTTGGCATCACGCCGTCCGACTCGGCCGCCGACCACACGTTCCACCGCCGGGCCTTCCTGAGCGTCATCGGCACGCTGCCGACGCCCGACGAGACTCGCGCCTTCCTCGCCGACAAGCGATCGGACAAACGCTCGAAGCTGATCGACGACTTGCTCGCCCGGCCCGAGTACGCCGACTTCTGGGCGAACAAGTGGGCCGACCTGCTCCGCCCGAACCCCTACCGCGTCGGCATCAAGGCGGTCTACAACCTCGACGCCTGGCTGCGCGACGCCTTCCGCCGCAACAAGCCGTATGACCAGTTCGTCCGCGAGATCCTGACCGCGCGGGGCAGCACGTTTCGCAACGGGGCCACGGTCGTCTTCCGCGACCGGCGCGAGCCGGACGAGATCGCCCCGCTCGTCGGGCAACTGTTCCTCGGCATCCGCCTCGACTGCGCCAAGTGCCACCACCACCCGTTCGAGGCGTATGGGCAGGACGACTACTACGGCCTGGCCGCCTACTTCGCGCGAATCCGCACGAAGAACAGCGGCGAGTTCGGCCTGTTCGGCCAGGAGCAGGTAATCTACGTGGCCGAGAGCGGAGAGGTCCGCCAGCCCCGCAGCGGCAAGATCATGGCCCCCCGCCCGCTTCGCGCAGCGCCCGCCGACGACCCCGGCGACCGCCGCCGCGCCCTGTCGCGGTGGATCACGGCGAAGGACAACCCCTGGCTCTCGCGCAACGTCGCCAACCGCTACTGGGGTTACCTGATGGGCCGCGGCCTGGTCAACCCGATCGACGACCTGCGGGACACGAACCCCGCCTCCAACCCCGAGTTGCTCGACGCCCTGGCGCGATCGTTCGCCGATGGCGGGTTTGATCTCAAATCGCTCTTGCGCACGATCATGACGAGCCGGGTCTATGGGCTAAGCTCGCTGGCCACGCCCGACAATCGGCTGGATCAAGCGCTGTTTACCCATTACTCGTTGAAGAGGTTGACGGCCGAGCAGATGCTCGACGCGCTGAACGCGGCCACGGGCACGATGGACAAGTTCGCCAAGCGCCCCGCCGGCACCCGCGCCATCAGCTTGCCCGATACCTCGACGCAATCGTACTTCCTCGACACCTTCGGCCGACCCACCCGCGCCACCGCCTGCGAGTGCGAGCGCGGGTCGAGCCCGACCCTGGGCCAAGCCTTGCACCTCATGAATTCGGAGTTGGTGCAGGGCAAGCTCGCCCAGGTCAGGGGGCGGCTGGCGAACGCCATGCGCGACCCGAAGCTCACCGACGAAACGCTCGTGCAAACCCTCTACCGAGCCACGTTCGGCCGACCTGCGACGGCCGAGGAGGTCGAGGCGGCTCGCGACCTCATCCGCGAAGCACCCGATCGAGCCGCCGGCGCCCAAGACCTGTTCTGGGGGCTGTTGAACTCCAAGGAATTCCTCTTCAACCATTGACCCATCCCCCATCCCCCGGCCATCCATCCCCCACATGATGTTCCTGTCCCTCCTGACCATGTTGATCGCGGCGACCGCCGACGGCCCCCCGTCCTACGAGCGCGACGTGAGG